>NZ_JBEZLP010000016.1:0-212378 GCF_040652195.1 Streptomyces sp. NPDC048278 | reverse complement strand
GCATCCGCGACGACAACCCACCCGAACCACCCCCACCCACACCAGACCCCACCGACCCCACCGGCCCATCCACCACACCATCCACCACAGACATGTCTTTCCTCTCAGTTCTCATCGGTTCTCATCGGTTCTCATCGGTTGTCCGCCGCGGCCTTTTCGTCCAGGCCGAGGCGGGTGTGCTCGAATCCCGCCGCCATCTCCTGCCAGATCTGCCGGCAGCGGGCGGCCACGACGGCGACCGTCGCGATCTGGTGGGCAGGGACCACCGAGGCGATCCGGGCGGAACTCCGTTGTGCCGCCAGATGCAGATCGAGCAGCCTCAGCAGCAGCCGGCCGTCGGCGGAATGCCGTAGCGAGGGCTCGTTGCACAGGCGTTTCACCAGCGCCGGGAAATCCGCCGGGTCGATCGTCTGCGGGCCGCCGCGGGGCGGCGGGAACTCCGGGTGTCCGGGCCGTCTGCCCGGAATGGGGTCCTGGCCGCTGTCGATCCGGCGTTTCACGTCCCGCACCGTGGTCGCCGAGATCCCGGCGAGGCGTCCGACCCGGCGCAGCGAGGCATCGGGCTCGCTGCGCAGGATCTCGGCCGCACGCCGCCGCCGTTCGTCCGCGTCGATCGGGCGCAGCCGTCCGTCACGGCCCAGCCGATGGGTCGGATCCGTCCCGGACCGCGCGTCCTTGCGCAGGTCGGCGACGGTGCGCGGGGACAGTCCCGCGGCCCTCGCCACGGACCGGTCCGACCAGTGCGGATGCGCCGCCAGGATGCGTTCGGCCGCCGCCGCCCGGTCGGACCGGCTCAGCGGAAGGCCGTGCCGGACGTTCTCCCGGACCGAGCGGACGAACGCGGTCTCCAGCGGTTCGTCGCAGAACCGCACCGCGATGTCGGTCTCGCCCCGCAACCGCGCCGCGTGGAAACGGTGGACGCCGTCGAGTATCGCCATGGTGGGGCGATGGACCAGGATCGGCGGGAACTCACCGGATTCGGCGAGGGCCCTGGTGTGCCGTTCGTCCGGGCCGTCGAGTCTGACCCTGACGGAGGTGTTGAGCGCGGCCAGCGGGATCCGTTCCGTCTGCCCGGATCCGTTGTCGGTACCGCTTCGCTGTATTCGCTCGTGGTGGACCATACGGAGATCTCCTGTCGTCATCCAGGTGGCGGACCCGGGCCGTGGCGACATCGCCAACTCGCCGAAGAGGGGACGGCGTTCAACCGGTGCTCCGGGGACACTTGGACGCGTCAGGCGGTGAGCGCCGCCCGGTCGCCGGCCAGGAACCCGTGCAGCCACTCGACGAAGCCGGGGCCCAGGTCGTCGCGGTCGGCGGCGATCCGGACCACCGCGCGCAGATAGTCGGCGCGGTCACCGGTGTCGTAGCGCCGCCCCGAGAACACCACCCCGTGCACCGGATGCCCCTGGAGGGCGAGCGTCCGGATGGCGTCGGTGAGCTGGATCTCGCCGCCGCGTCCCGGCGGGGTCCGGCGCAGCACCGGGAAGACCGCCGGGTCGAGGATGTAGCGGCCGATGACCGCCAGATCGCTCGGCGCGGTGCCGGGGGCCGGTTTCTCCACCAGATCGGTGACCCGCACGATGTCCCCGCCGTGCTCCCGTTCCACGGCGGCGCAGCCGTAGAGATGGCTGCGCGCGGGGTCGACCTCCATCAGGGCGACGACCGAACCGCCGTACCGGCGGCGCACCTGCTGCATCTGCGCGAGGAGCGGGTCGCGCGGGTCGATCAGATCGTCGCCGAGCAGTACGGCGAAGGGTTCGTCGCCCACGTGCGGGGCGGCGCAGAGCACGGCGTGGCCGAGGCCGCGCGGGTCGCGCTGGCGGGTGTAGTGGATGTCGGCGAGTTCGGTGGAGGCGTGCACGGCGGCCAGCCGTCCGGTGTCGCCCTTCTTCTCCAGGGCGAGCTCCAGCTCGCAGTTGCGGTCGAAGTGGTCCTCCAGGGCGCGTTTGTTGCGCCCGGTGACCATGAGGATGTCGCGCATCCCCACGCTGACGGCCTCTTCGACGACGTACTGGATGGCCGGCTTGTCCACCACCGGCAGCATCTCCTTCGGGGTGGCCTTGGTGGCGGGCAGGAAGCGGGTGCCGAGTCCCGCGACCGGGATGACGGCTTTCGTTATCTCACTCATGTGGGATGTCCAAAGACGTGTGGGAGTGCCGTGTTGCACGGCCTGGGGAGGGGCGCGCGGCGCCCGGGGCGAGGGATGCGTACCGGCTCGCCGTCGGCCGTCATAGTGCGCACCACCGACCGCGCCGCCGCGAGCCCGGCGCCCCGAACGGACGCGACTTAAGGGAGTCGTCGAAGAGTCCGGGGGTCCACGCGCGCCCGCCGCGCGGGCTGTTTCGCGTTGCCTGCACGGTGCTGTCGCGGTGCTTTCGTGTTGCTTTCACGCCGTTCGCCGCACCGGACTTGCCAAAGTCGCCGTGGATCACCTTTTCGGCGCAGCAACATAAAGAACGCTATTTATGCTGGACGGGTCGACGTCGTCGTATGGGAGGGACTGTTCAGATGACCGTGCTGTACGAGCCGGATCCCGGGGGTCCGGCCGGCCTCGACGGGATGCGTCGGCTCAGCTCGTTCACCGACGCGGTCTTCGGCCGGCTGCCGCGGGCCGACCAGCGCCGCTGGGCCGAGCTGTACGTCAGGGCACTGCTGAGCACACCCGGGAAGAAGTCGGTGCGCAGGCTCGCGGACTCCGTCAGCGGCTCCCCCACCGCCTCGCAGTCGATGCACCAGTTCGTCAACGCCAGCCCCTGGGACTGGCAGGCGATCCGTCAGGACCTGCTGCGCTGGGTGGAGCAGCGGACCACCGCCACGGCGTGGGCGCTGGCCCCGGCGTTCATCCCCAAGAGGGGCGACCACTCGGTCGGGGTGCACCGGCGCTACGACCCCTTCCTGGGCCGGGCCACCACCTGCCAGCTCGGCATCGGGCTCTTCCTCTGCGGTCCCGCCGGTCCGCTCCCCGTCGACTGGAACCTCTACATCCCCGACGACTGGCCGGCCGACCCCCGGCTCGGCGCCCGGGTGCGGCTCCCCGAGGGCACCGGCGGCCCGATGTGGTCCCAGGCGGCCGGACTCGCGAGCCGGGCTCTGTCATGGACCTGCGGTCCGGAGGTGCCGCTCACCGCGGACCTGTCCTGGATGCCGGACCGGGGCGCTTTCCTCTCCCGACTTGCCTACGGGGAGCGGCCGTTCGTCGTGGAGGTGCCCGAGACGGCGGCGGTGCGGCCGGTCGCGGCCGGACATCCGGCGCCCGCCCCGGTGACGGTACGGCGGCTGCTCGACGGCCGGGGCGGTCTGCCGGCCGGCGGTGAGCACCACCACGGGGTGGACATCGTGTCGATGCCGGTGACCCTGCCCGGAGCCACCGCGCGGCAGCCCCGGCTGCGGCTGCTGGCCCGGCGGCGGGCGGGCGGCCGGGGCACCGCGGTGTGGCTGACGAACCTGGTCGACCGGCCGCTGGCACAGCTGCTGCCGCTGATGCGCCAGCCGCTGCTGGCGTCCGCGGTGGTGAACTCGCTCAGCGGCGACTTCGGCCTCCAGGACTTCGAGGGCCGTTCCTACCCGGGCTGGCACCACCACGCGACCCTGGTCTCCGTGGCCTTCACGCACTACCGGCTGCGCGGCCCGGACGCCTGAGCCGCAGGCCGGACCTCGACCCGGCGCGCGCGGCGGGGCGGCGGGGGCTCAGGGCAGGCCCACGGTGGTGGGCCGGGACCCCGCCGCCAGGCCGGTCAGGGCCGCCTGCCAGACCTCGGCGAAGTCCGCCGCGCCCGGGGCGGCCCGGCCCCTGGTCCCCCGGGCGTCGGCCGCCGACCCCTCCACCAGATGCCGGACGAGCCGGGCGGCCGTCCTCGGCCGGATGTCCTCGGCGAGCTCCCCGGCGTGCCAGGCGAGCTCGATCAGCTCCTCGACCTCGTCGCGCCAGTCCGCGGGCCAGGTGGAGTGCACCTGGCCCTCCGCGATCAGCCGTGCCGCCGACCGGGCCCGCACGCTCTCGCGCAGCACCACGGCCACCGCCTGGACCAGCGACGACAGGTCCTCCAACGGCCGCCCGGTGCGCGGGCGCGCGGCGCGGGCGCGCTGGAGCTCGGCGGCCCCCTCGTCCGCCACGGCCGCCGCCAGCGCGGCCTTGCTGCGGAAGTGGAAGGTCAGCGCCCCCATCGAGATGCCCAGCGCGCCGCAGACCGAGGCCAGCGAGGTGCCGTCGTAGCCGTGGCGGTCGAAGTTGTCCGCCGCGGCCAGGACCAGACTGCTGCGGGTGCGGGCGGCTTGCTCTGTCTTCTTCGTCATGTGGGGCCTCGGTGATCGCGGTCGTGAACTGAGGGGCGGACAGCGGCGGCTTCGGGGTCCGCGCCCTCACCGGTGCGGGCGCCGGCCGTGCGGGTCACACGGCCCGGGCGCCTTCCGGCCGGGGTACCGGAGGTCCATGGCCCGGGGGCGGGCGGACGGCTCGGCGCCGGGGCCGGGTCGCCCCGGTCACCGGCCGCCGGACCCGCTCCTCGGGGTGCTGCGACGGGGTGCGTCGGTTCTGGTCGCTGCGGCTCGGTCACATGCGTCCTCGGAGGTCACCGGCTGCCAGGGGTCGCCGCGCCGGCCCGCGCACCGGGCGCGGCGGGCGATTCGACCATAAGGCGGCCGGCGGAGGACGGGAACGGAAACGGGAGCAGGCCGGAACGTTCTCGGCAAGTCCGCCCCTGCGACCGGTCCGCCCCTGCGACCGGTCCGCGCCGCTACCTGGAGGTCCAGCCCCCGTCCACCTGGACGGCCGCGCCGGTGGTGAACGACGCGCGGTCCGAGCAGAGCCAGGCCGCCGTCTGCGCGACCTCCTCCGGTCCGGCCAGCCGCCGTTGCATGGCCCGTTCGGTGAACGGCCCCAGCAGGGAAGGGGTGTTGGTGAGCACCTCGTCCATCAACTCGGTACGGGTGCTGCCGACGACCAGCGCGTTGACCCGGATCCCGCGGTCCGCGTACTCGTCGGCGGCGGCCCTGGTGAGCCCGATGACGGCGTGCTTGGCCGCGATGTACGGGGCGGACGCCCCGGTCGCCCGCATCCCGGCCACGCTGGAGGTGTTGACGACGGCGCCGCCGCCGTGGTCCAGCATCACGGCCACCTGGGCGCGCAGGGCGTTCCACACCCCGCGGGCGTTGACGTCCATGATCCGGTCGTACTCGTCGTCGGTCATCAGGTGCATCGGGGTGCCGGTGGACGTCCAGCCCGCGTTGTTGAACGCGGCGTCCAGCCCGCCGTGGGCGTCCAGCGCGGCCCGCGCGACCTTGCGCATGTCGTCGGCGCTGGTGACGTCGGCGACGACGGCGGTCGCCGTACCGCCGGCCGCCCCGATCCGCTCGACGACCTCCCGGAGCCGGTCCCCGCGGCGCGCGGCCAGCACCAGACGGGCGCCCTCCCGGGCGAAGAGCAGGGCGGCGGCGGCGCCGATCCCGCTGCTGGCCCCGGTGATGACGACGGACTTGCCGTGCAGCAGACCTCGTTCGGACATGACTCTCCTCGGAACGTGGGACATGGGTGTCCTCCGGCTGGGCGCAGCCGCCGGCGGATCAGATGAAGCGGTGCAGATGGGCGGTGGCCCACCGGGTGAAGCTGGTCGGCGGGCGGCCGGTCAGGCGCTCCACGGTGTCGCCGGTCGCGCTCTTCGCACCGGCGGCCTGCCGGTCGGCAGAGAGCAGCAGCGCCTCCGCCATCGCCGGGGGGTACCGGCGGAGGAAGCCGGCGCGGGCCTCGCTCCGGGTCAGCGCCCGGCAGGTGAGGGGCCGGCCCAGCAGCTCGGCCAGGATCCGGGTCTGGTCCTGGGCCGAGAGGGCCTCGGGGCCGGTGAGCTGGTACGACCGGCCGTGATGGCTGTCGTCGGTGAGGGCGAGGGCGATCACCTCGGCGATGTCCTCCGGCGCCACGCAGGCGTTGCGGCTGTGCGGATGCAGCGCCGCGGTGGCCGACCCGGCCCGGATGTCCGGCGCCCAGGCCAGGGCGTGCGTCATGAAGGACCGGGGCTGGATCATGGTCCAGGGGATGCCGGCGGCCCTGATGCGCCGCTCGTTCTCCCGCTGCCACGAGGTGACCAGGTCGTCGGCGCCGGAGTCGTGGACGGCGGCGGCGGAGAGTTTGACGAGGTGGCCGACCGACGCGTCCAGCGCGGCCCGGACGATGTTCCGGTCCTGCTGCGGACGGGTCGGGTCGTTGGTGACGACGAGCACCGCGTCCGCGCCCCGGAACGCCGCCCGCAGGCTCGCGGGGTCCTCGTGGTCGCAGACCAGGTGCCGTACCGCCGCCCCGGGACCGCCCGTGCCGTCCCAGGGCCGGTCCGCGGGGACGGTGCGGCCGGTGAGGGTGAGCCGGTGTCCGGAGGGCGCCAGCCGCCGGGCCACCAAAGAGGCGACCGTACCGCCGGCCCCGGTCAGCACCAGGTGCCGGGTTCGGTGCGCGGTGGCGGTCACGTGGCCGGCACCCGCTGCGGGTCGACGCTGATGTTGGCGCGCACGGCGGCCGGGGAGAGGCTGGGCAGCAGCAGCCGCCACATGTCGCAGACGCGCTCCATCAGGTCAGCGCGGCCGGTGGCGAGCTGGGAGTAGACCTGCATCCCGGTACAGGCGGCCACCACGAAACGGGCCACCCGGTCGGGTTCGGCCGTCGCCTCCAGCTCCCCGTCGGCCCGCGCCGTCTCCAGCAGATCGCGCATCAGCCTGCGCCAGTCCTCGAACGACGTCGCGTCGTTCATGCCGTGACTGCCCTGTTCGACGGCGAGCCGGACACCGGCGCGCAGGATCGGGTCGTGCTGCATCCGCTGGGCCCACACCAGCGTGATGTCGACCAGCCGCTGCAGCCCGGTCGACTCCAGATGCGGCTCGATGGTCGTGGCCTGGGCGTTCATCAGCGCCTCGGCCACGCCCTGCTTGGAGCCGAAGTGGAAGTAGAGCGCGCCGAGGGTGAGTCCGGCGCGCTCCACGATCCGGGTGACCGCGGCGCCCTCGTACCCCGCCTCGTCGAAGATCTCCGCTGCCGCGAGGAGGAGGCGCTGGCGGGTCCGCGCGGCACGCTCTGCGTTGGCCGTCTTCATGGGCAATCCATTCCTCGACAAAAATAGAGAACGTATTTTATGTTAGCGCGGTCACCGCAGCCAGCGGCCAGTCACACAGGGGGAGAGTCAGCAATGTTGCCTACGCACACCAGCGGCTTTGACATGTCCCAGCTCAGCACCGCGGTACCCAGAGAACTCGTCCACAAGCGGGCGCACGCCGAAGTGCTGCTCACCGGTTGGACCACACACGCCGACGACCGGCACACCGTCCGGGCCCAGTGGCCCCGGTTCCACAGCTTCTACTGGCCGCGGGGCCAGCGGTTCGACCCCATGCTGTTCGTCGAGTCGGTCCGCCAGATCCTGCCACTGCTGTCCCACACCGCCTACGGCGTCCCGTTCGGCAACCATCTGATCTGGGACGACTTCAGCTACCGCGTCGAACCGACCGCGATGGCCGTCCCCGCGTCCCCCGCCGACGCGGTGCTCGACGTCGTCTGCGAGGACGTACGCACCAGGAACGGCGCACTCGTCTCGATGGTCATGCACACCACCGCCCACCTGGACGGCGAGCGCATGGGCACGGCCACCGCCCGCTTCGCCAACCGCGCCCCGGCCCTCTACCGCCGGCTGCGCGGCGACCGCAGCGACCCCGCGGCCGTACGCTCCACCGCGCTGCCGCTGCCCCCGGCGCTGCGGCCCGCCGCGGTGGGCCACTGCCTGCCGTACAACGTGGTGCTGGCCGACAGCACCCGCACGGACCGCTGGCAGCTGCGGGCCGACCTGGACCACCCGGTGCTCTTCGACCACCCGGTCGACCACGCGCCCGGCATGCTCCTGCTGGAAGCGGTACGGCAGGCCGCGCACGCGCACCGGCCGACCGACACCGGCATGGTCACCGGGATGTCCGTCACCTTCGACCGCTGGGTGGAACTGGACCAGCCCGCCTGGGTGTGCGTGGCGCCGCTGGGCGGCGACGGGCTGCGGATCACCATCGAGCAGGGAGAGGAGGTCTGCCTGGGCGCCGAGGTGACCACCACCCGACCGGTCCCGCTGCCCACGGCCGAGCGGATCCCCGCCCTCACCTGACCGACGGCCGTCCGGGCCCGTGGCCGGAGCCGGTGCGCCGGTTGCGGCCGGGGGCCCGGCGGGCGGCTCAGGTGGCCGAGTCCACCGGTTCCGGGGTCCGTTCCTGGGCGGCCTGCGGCATGGGGGCACGGTCCGCGTTGACGACGACCCCGGCGATCAGGGCGCCCAGCAGCAGCGCGGCCATCGCCCACCAGGTGGCCACGTTGAAGCCGTGCACCGCGGCCTTCGCGGCCAGCAGCGTGCGGTCCGGGATGGTCGCGGCGTGCGCGGTGGCGTACCGGGTGGTGACGCTCGCGGCGATGGTGTTGAGGAGCGCCGTACCGATCGAACCGCCCACCTGCTGGGCGGTGTTGAAGGTGGCCGAGGCCGCGCCCGAGTCGCGTGGGGCGACGTTGCCGGTCGCCAGGGAGACGGAGGTCATCATCGCCGTGCCCATGCCGAGGCCGAGCATCAGCATGCCGGGCAGGATGTGCGAGGCGTACGCCGGTTCCACCCCGACCTGGGCTATCAGCGCCAGCGCCCCGGCCGCCAGCAGCAGCCCGGGCACCATCAGCACGCGGGGCGGGACCCGGTGCAGCAGCCGGGCGGCGACCTGGGTGGAGCCGGTGACCATGCCCACGGTGATGGGGAGATAGGCGACGCCGGTCTTCACGGGCGAGTAGCCGAGGACGCGTTGCATGTAGTACGTCAGGAAGAGGAAGACGCCGAACATGCCGATGGTCACCAGCAGCACGGTGAGGAAGGCGCCGACGCGCTGCCGGTCGCGGACCACGGTCATGGGGAGCAGCGGGACCGGGGCGCGGGTCTGCCAGAACCCGAAGAGGCCGAGCAGCGCGACCCCGCCGATCAGCAGCGTCAGGACCAGACCGTCGGTCCAGCTCCGGGACTCCGCCTCGGAGAAGCCGTAGACCAGGGCGAGCATGCCGGCCGAGCCGAGCAGCGCGCCGGGGACGTCGAGGCGGGCGTCGGGATGCCGGCCGCCGCCGGGCAGCAGGGCCCAGGCGCCGGCGAACGCGACCAGCGCGATCGGCACGTTGACGTACAGGCACCAGCGCCAGTCCAGGTACTGGGTGAGGAAGCCGCCCGCGAGCAGCCCGACCGCGGCACCCGCGCCGATGATGGCGCCGAAGATGCCGAACGCCTTCCCGCGTTCCTTCGGGTCGGTGAACGTCGTCGCGAGCAGCGACAGCGCGGCCGGCGCGAGCAGCGCGGCGAACACGCCCTGGAGGGCCCGCGCCCCGAACAGCATCCCCTGGTTCACCGCGGCCCCGCCGAGCGCGGAGGCGGCGGCGAAGCCGACCAGCCCGGTCATGAACGCGATCCTGCGTCCGGCCAGGTCGGCGATCCGGCCGCCGAGCAGCAGCAGTCCGCCGAAGGCGAGGGTGTAGGCGGTGATCACCCACTGCCGGTTGCCGTCGGACATGTGCAGAGCGACCTGCGCGGAGGGGAGCGCGATGTTGACGATGGTCATGTCGAGCACGACCATCAGCTGGGCCAGGGCGATGACGACCAGAGCCCACCAGCGTCGGTTGTCGGCCATGGGCCAATCGTGCTCCCCCACCGCCCAGTTGGGAACGCCCGCGTCTCTTATTACGGTGTTTTTGCCGAACCGCGCGCCTCCCGCCGCCCCGGGCCCGCCCCACTCCCCGGGCCCGTCCCTCTCTCCGGGCCTGCCCGTCACCCCAGGGCGTCCCGGCACAGCAGCCGCAGCGAGCCGTGGCCGCCGTAGCAGCGGCCGGCCTCCTCGATCGGGGCCCAGAGCCGGCCGTCGGGGGTGCGGATCCAGTACTCGCCGCCGGACGCCCACCACTCGGCGTCGGTGTGACGGGCGATCACCTCACCGGCGTAGGCCCCGAGGCCGCGCAGCGTCTCCCGCACGGCGTCGAAGGGCGCGCCCTCCCGGCGTATCTCCTCGATCACCCGGTCGACCCGCCACAGGCTCTGCGCCGAGTAGTCGAGCCGGACCCGGGCGCCTTCGCGCATCATCGCCACCGCGTCCGCCGCCCACCGGGCCGGTCTCGCGGCGGCATGCGGCCTGGTCTGCTGCTGTGCTGTCCCGTGGCGGGGTGTCACGTCGTGGTGGGCTGTCGCGCCGGTCACATGGGTCACACAGGAAAGAGCGAGTCGGGCGGCGGATTCGTCACCCGGATCCGGGGGTGTTCCCGCAACCGGCGCAGGACCCGCGCACCGCCCTCACCATTGGTTCACCCGAGCCCGCGGGCCCGCCGCGACACCACCGCGCGCAGCACCCGGCGGCCCTCGGTGGAGACGTCCAGCGCGCGGCGCAGCCCGGCCGCGCCGTGCCCCGCGAGCAGTTCGAGCACCGTGACCTGGCGGCGCAGTTCGGCGGCGACCAGCGGGGACATGCCCTCCGTGCCGCCCTCCCGGCGGCTGTCCACCGAGGGTGCCCTGTCCTCGGCGGGGTCGAGCAGCCGGTGTATCTGCAGCGAGGCGACGGAACAGGCGTCGGCCCACAGGCGGACCCCGGCGGCCTCCGGCGAGCCGGGCGCGGCGTCGAGCATCCGGCGGGCGAGCGCCTCGGCCTCGTCGGCCCGGCCGCCCGGCCCCGCCCCCGCGCCGGTCTCCTCGCCGGCGCCGAGCGAACCGCGCGCCTTCTCCAGTCCCGCGCTCCAGTCGGAGCCGTCGGCGAGGCTCGCCCACAGCGGTCGCAGCACGAGGTCGTCCCCGCCCAGCAGGGGTACGCACCGATCCAAACAGGCCAACCCGCTGGCGGCCAGTCCGCGTTCATCGGCCTGAGCGATCAGCTCCACCAGGCTCATCCCACGCCTCCCAGAAACGGTACATACCAAGGCCCCACTTGCACGGAGCTCGTACTTTCCCTAACTGCGTGCGACGGTACGGCAGTGTCACACGGGCAGGGCACCCGGGATCCGGAGGAGTCCGAAGAAAGGCTTTTCGGCCAAAGGCGGGTGGCGTGGGTGCGCGGATGTGCCGATGTGCCGGTGGGCCGATGTGCCGGTGGGCCGATGTGCGGCCGTGGGTCAGAGCCCGGCCGGAGCGGTGCCCGCCATCGCCTTCTCGTGCTGCATGCGGGTCAGCCGCAGTACGAGGGCGATCGCGAGCACGGCGGCGGCGATGTCGAGGGAGTCCGAGAGCATCATCCGCAGGGCGCCGTCGCGGACCTGGGCCGCGCCCTCGGTGTCGTCGGCGTAGCCGGTCGTCCCGACGCGGTCGGCGAACAGCGAGGCCAGCCACAGCGCCCACCAGGTGTTGACCAGCGTGTGCGAACGGGTGGTGCCCCAGGGGCTGCTGGCGTCCCAGATGTCGAGGGTGATCCGGCGCGGGTACCAGAGGTTCACCACCGGCACGAACCAGCCGCCGATCGCCCAGCCCGGCGACTTGCGGTGCCCGAGCGGGTCGAACACCTGGGCGTTGGCCCGTACCCGCTGGAACCAGCACAGGTAGACGATCACGCAGGCGACCAGCGAGACGGCCTGGGCCCCGGCGGCGACGGTCAGCAGTTCGTCGGCGCGGTCGGCCCGGCGGAACGCGGCGGCGCCGGTCTCGCCTTCGGCCAGCGCGCCCGTGGCGTCGTACTGCAGGAAGTCCGCCCAGAGGGCGAACAGGTCGGCGGCGACCACCGTCCCGAGCAGTACGGCGGCGGCCCAGCCGAGGCCCACCGGCGAGCGCAGCCACAGTCCCGGCGTGCTGCCGAAGACGGGGGCCGGCTCGGGCGAGTCGCCGAGGCAGCGGTGGCACAGGGTGGCGCCGGGCGCGGCGGCGAAGTGGTGGCAGCGGGCGCAGATCAAGACGGTTCCCCCGGGACGCGGCAGTGCACGGAGCCCTCCCCTGGCCCGCGCGCGGAATGCGGAACATACGGCCCGCCACCGCCGCACGTCCACCCGTATCGCCTTGTCCCCCGGGTCAGCCCAGTCTGTTCGCGAGGGCCCTGAAGTCCGTCCAGGACATCGTCGGGGGGTCCGGGTCCCAGAGTTTCTGGATGGTCGCCCGCAGCGGCATCCGGATGCCGGCCGCCACCTGGTCCTGGGTCTGGGAACCGGCGAGGTCGCACCAGACGGCGAAGGAGCCGCCGAGGACCTGGGGCTCGTACCGCGCGGCCACCGCCGAGGTGCCGCGCAGCATGCGCGGGATCCACTGCTCGTAGATGCGCTGCCCGGTCGGGTAGACGAAGGTGTTCGGTTCCCCGAGGACGTAGTAGAGGTACTCGTCGTTGTAGTTGAGGACCTTGCGGCCCGCCCTGAGGTACTCCACGGGCTGCCGGGCGCCGATCTCCTTGCCGGTCCAGTAGGCGACCTGGAGGTCGTCGGCGGGCTGCACGGAGGCGCCCCGGAGGAATCCGTCGTTCCAGGCCCGCAGGGTGCGTTCGTGGGCGCGGACGGTGTCGGCGCGGGCGTTCAGCCAGCCGGTGGTGAGGTCGGCGACGGTGGCCCCGTCGCCGTACTCCTGCTCGGCGGCTGCCGCGAGCTGCGGGTAGGAGGCCTGCGGGTCCGCGACCGTCAGGGCCTGGTACTCGTCGCCGCCGAGGTTCCAGTCGGAGCCGGGGAACAGGTCGGCGTACTCGTCGAGCAGGTCGTCGACGAGTTTCGCCGAGGCGTCCAGGGAGATGTCGACGGCGCCCCTGGTGGCGACGCCCTGCGCGTTGCGCAGTTGCAGCTCCGGGTGGGCGGCGAGGACGGCGCCGAGGTGTCCCGGCGAGTCGATCTCCGGTACGACCTGGATGTGCCGGGAGGCGGCGAGCGCGACGATCTCCCGTACCTGCGCCTTGGTCAGGTGGTCCCGGGAGACGATCTCGGGGTGGGTGTCGGACTCGATCCGGAAGCCCTGGTCGTCGGAGAAGTGCAGCCCGAGCTCGTTGAACTTCAGGTCGCCGAGTTCTCGTATCCGGTCCTCTATCCAGCCGGCGGTGAACGGCTTGCGGGCGATGTCCAGCATGAACCCGCGCTGCGGCTTGGCGGGCTGGTCCCGCACCACCCCTTCCGGGGCCGTACCTCCGCCGTGCACCTCCTGCTTCAGCGTCCGGGTGCCGTAGAAGACGCCGGCGTCCCCGGGCCCGCTGATCCGGACCGACCCGCCGCGCACGGTCATGGTGTACGACTCCGGGTCCCCCGTGCCGCCGAGGTCGAGCCGCACGTCGCCCGGCCGGACGTCGTCGTCCGCGCCCTTCTGCCCGGCGTACGCGAGCCCCAGCTCGCCCGCGGTCAGCCGCCCCTCGTCGGCGAGCGCCGGATCGCTCACCACGACCCGGCCGCCGCGCTGCGGGCGCCAGCCGGGTCCGCGGGCGGCGGTGTGGGAGCGGACGGCGGGGATGGTGCGCGGGGCCTGGGAGAGGGGGTAGCTGCGGGTGGGCGTGGGAGCGGGGGTCGGCGCCCCGGAGCTCGCCCCCGACGACGCCCCCCGGTCGCTGCCGGAGGGCTGCCGGGCCGCTCCGGCGGTGTTCCCGCCGTCGCCGCCGCCCGAGGAGGCCCATACCCCGATGCCCGTGCCGAGCGCGACGGTCCCCGCGAAGGCCGCGGCGACCACCGCCCGCCTCCGCGTGAACTGCCGTGCCGACGGCCTGCGCCTGTGCTGGCTCACGGCTACAACTTACGACGCACCCGCCGCACCTCCGTCACCGACGCAATCCGAAACTCTCCCGTTCGGGTGAAATTCAGGCAACCAACGGACACACCGTGAACGTCCTCGATAACGTCGACGACACATCTCTCACGGCATCCACTGCCGCCCCGGCCACACCGCATGTGACGCGAGGACCCACGCTGCCCGCCCACCGCCTGCCCCATCTCCCCACCCCGCTGGACGCGTTCAACGCCGCCCCCGACGACGAGGCCGGCGCGCTGCTCCTGCACTGCCTGCACAGCCGCCGCTGGTCCCACCGGCTCACGGCCCACCGCCCGTACCCCGACCTGGACTCCCTCCTCGCGGCAGCCGACGAGGCCACGTACGACCTGTCACCGGGCGACCTGGCGGAGGCACTCGCGGGCGAGTCCCTGCCAGACCTCCCCCATGACACCTACTCGGCAGCCGCCACCGCCCTGACTGCGGCGCACGCGGCCTACGAAGCCAAATTCGGGCACGTGTTTGTCATCTACCTGGGCGACACCCCTCCCGAGGAGCGCTTGGACCGCGTCCTGGAAGGCATCTACTCCCGTTCGACGACCGATCCGGAGGACGAGCGCGTGATGTGCGTGGAGCAACTCCGGCGCCTTGCACGAGCGCGTCTGGACACTTACCTGAGGGGCGCGGGGAACTGCGCGACCAGCCACCCACAACCCGCACCCGGCGCATAACAGCACAGCCCACCCCAGAAGCCGCCCGGCTAACCCATCCGCGTGCCACTTTGATCACACCGGTAGGCCCGGCGTAAGCCCAGCGGCAGCGCCTCGCTACGATGCTGGGGGCCGGTGGACCGTACCCGGCCGGGCCCGACCGACACCCACAAGCCGGCGCGGCCCCGATACCCCGCTCCCGGAGGGACTTCCGTGCCGGCTGGAACGCTGTACCGCGGCCGGGAAGGAATGTGGTCCTGGGTGGCTCACCGAGTCACCGGCGTCCTCATTTTCTTCTTCCTGTTCGTTCACGTGCTGGACACCGCTCTCGTCCGCGTCTCCCCCGAGGACTACGACAAGGTCGTAGCCACGTACAAGACGCCGATCGTCGCACTGCTGGAGTACGGCCTCGTGGCCGCCATCCTCTTCCACGCGCTCAACGGCCTGCGTGTCATCGCCGTCGACTTCTGGTCGAAGGGCCCGCGCTACCAGAAGCAGATGCTCTGGACGGTCGTCGGTGTCTGGGTCGTCCTCATGGTCGGGGCCATCTACCCCGTTCTCGGCCACGCCGCTCGTGTCCTGTTCGGGAGCTGACGCAGATGTCGACCACTGAAACCACCGCCGGCGTCGGTCCCGTCGAGGGCGCACCCCTCTTCAACGTCGACAACCCGGCCCCCCTCATCGAGGCCCCGCGCAAGCGCACCAAGAAGACCCCGCGCTCCACCCGCGGCAACTTCGAGATGGCCGCCTGGCTGTTCATGCGCCTGTCCGGCGTCGTGCTGGTCGTCCTCGTCCTCGGCCACCTGCTGATCCAGCTGGTGCTCGACGGCGGCGTGTCGAAGATCGGCTTCGCCTTCGTGGCCGGCCGCTGGGCGAGCCCGTTCTGGCAGGTCTGGGACCTGCTGATGCTGTGGCTCGCGATGCTGCACGGCGCGAACGGCCTGCGCACGATCATCAACGACTACGCGGAGCGCGCGAACACCCGGCTGTGGCTCAAGGGCCTGCTCTACACGGCCACGGTGTTCACCATCCTGCTGGGCTCGCTGGTGATCTTCACCTTCGACCCGAACATCCGCTAGGCACGGGGCTGCGAGAATCATGAAGATCCACAAGTACGACACCGTCATCGTCGGCGCCGGCGGCGCGGGCATGCGCGCGGCCATCGAGTCCACGAAGCGCAGCCGCACCGCGGTCCTGACCAAGCTCTACCCGACCCGCTCCCACACGGGCGCCGCGCAGGGCGGCATGGCCGCCGCGCTCGCCAACGTGGAGGAGGACAACTGGGAGTGGCACACCTTCGACACGATCAAGGGCGGTGACTACCTGGTCGACCAGGACGCCGCCGAGATCCTGGCGAAGGAGGCCATCGACGCCGTCCTCGACCTGGAGAAGATGGGCCTGCCGTTCAACCGGACCCCGAACGGCACCATCGACCAGCGCCGCTTCGGCGGTCACTCCCGCAACCACGGCGAGGCCCCGGTCCGCCGGTCCTGCTACGCCGCGGACCGCACCGGCCACATGATCCTCCAGACGCTGTACCAGAACTGCGTCAAGGAGGGCGTGGAGTTCTTCAACGAGTTCTACGTCCTGGACCAGCTGATCACCGAGGAGGACGGCGTCAAGAAGTCGTCCGGCGTGGTCGCCTACGAGCTGGCCACCGGCGAGATCCACATCTTCCAGGCGAAGGCCGTCATCTACGCCTCCGGCGGCACCGGAAAGTTCTTCCGGGTGACGTCGAACGCCCACACGCTCACCGGTGACGGCCAGGCCGCCGTCTACCGCCGCGGGCTGCCGCTGGAGGACATGGAGTTCTTCCAGTTCCACCCGACCGGCATCTGGCGCATGGGCATCCTGCTGACGGAGGGCGCCCGCGGTGAGGGCGGCATCCTCCGCAACAAGGACGGCGAGCGCTTCATGGAGAAGTACGCGCCGGTCATGAAGGACCTCGCGTCCCGTGACGTCGTGTCCCGCTCCATCTACACGGAGATCCGTGAGGGCCGCGGCTGCGGTCCCGAGGGCGACCACGTCTACCTCGACCTCACCCACCTCCCGCCGGAGCAGCTGGACGCGAAGCTCCCGGACATCACCGAGTTCGCGCGCACCTACCTGGGCATCGAGCCGTACACGGACCCGATCCCGATCCAGCCGACCGCGCACTACGCCATGGGCGGCATCCCGACCAACGTCGAGGGCGAGGTCCTCTCGGACAACACCACGGTCGTCCCGGGCCTGTACGCGGCCGGCGAGGTCGCCTGCGTCTCGGTCCACGGCGCCAACCGCCTCGGCACCAACTCGCTCCTCGACATCAACGTGTTCGGCCGCCGGGCGGGCATCGCGGCCGCCGAGTACGCGCACACCGTCGACTTCGTCGAACTCCCGGAGAACCCGGCCGAGTTCGTCGTCGACCAGATCGAGCAGCTGCGCACCTCGACGGGCAACGAGCGGGTCGCCACGATCCGCCGGGAGCTTCAGGACACGATGGACGCCAACGTCATGGTGTTCCGCACCGAGCAGACGATCAAGACGGCGGTCGAGAAGATCGCGGAGCTGCGCGAGCGCTACAAGAACGTCTCGATCCAGGACAAGGGACGCCGCTTCAACACGGACCTCCTGGAGGCGATCGAGCTCGGCAACCTGCTCGACCTCGCCGAGGTCATGGCGGTCTCCGCGCTGGCCCGCAAGGAGTCCCGCGGCGGTCACTACCGCGAGGACTACCCGAACCGCGACGACGTCAACTTCATGCGCCACACCATGGCGTACCGCGAGGTCGGCGACGACGGCGCCGAGTCCATCCGTCTCGATTACAAGCCGGTCGTCCAGACCCGCTACCAGCCGATGGAGCGTAAGTACTGATGGCAACCCCCGTTCTGGACAAGGCGGACGCGGCCGGCCAGCCCGAGCCCGGCTTCGCCGACTCCCCCTACATCACGGTCACCTTCCGGGTCCGCCGCTTCAACCCGGAAGTCTCCGCGGACGCGGTCTGGGAAGACTTCCAGCTGGAGATCGACCCGAAGGAGCGCGTCCTCGACGGCCTCCACAAGATCAAGTGGGACGTCGACGGCACGCTGACCTTCCGCCGCTCCTGCGCGCACGGCATCTGCGGCTCGGACGCGATGCGGATCAACGGCAAGAACCGGCTCGCCTGCAAGACGCTGATCAAGGACATCAACCCCGAGAAGCCGATCACGGTCGAGCCCATCAAGGGCCTGACGGTCCTGAAGGACCTGGTCGTCGACATGGAGCCGTTCTTCCAGGCGTACCGGGACGTCATGCCCTTCCTCATCACGAAGGACACGAACGAGCCCACGCGCGAGCGTCTCCAGACCGCCGAGGACCGCGAGCGCTTCGACGACACCACGAAGTGCATCCTCTGCGCGGCCTGCACCTCCTCGTGCCCGGTCTTCTGGAACGACGGCCAGTACTTCGGCCCGGCCGCCATCGTCAACGCGCACCGCTTCATCTTCGACAGCCGTGACGAAGCGGGCGAGCAGCGCCTGGAGATCCTCAACGACCGCGACGGCGTCTGGCGCTGCCGCACGACCTTCAACTGCACGGACGCCTGCCCGCGCGGCATCGAGGTCACCAAGGCGATCCAGGAAGTCAAGCGCGCCCTGATCACGCGCCGCTTCTGATCCCCTCACCCGCTGGAAGGCCCCGCCCCCACCCGGGGGCGGGGCCTTCCGCGTACCCGGCCTCACCTCGCGGGCGGTCTGCGCCACTCCCGGGCGCCCGCCGCGCGCATGAGGGCGAGGGCGGTGTCCGGGTCGCCGGAGACCAGGGGGTGCACGAGTTCGACGTAGTGCACCTGGCCGGCCAGGGACCTGCGGAGCCGGCGGAGGGTGCGGGCGTCGAAGGAGACGTGGCCGGGGCGGTCCACGAGGCCGGCCGAGACGGCCAGCGTCTCTATGCCGACCTTGCACTCGGTCAGTGCGGTCCTGCGGCAGACGTGGATCTCGACGTCGCCCTGCCACAGGCCGAGGACCGCCGTGTAGGTCACTCCCGAGCCGGCGTAGGCCGCGACCGCGAGATGCGGGTCCCCCTCCCCGCCGCCCGGTCCGTCCAGGCCCAGCCGCCGCGCGACCCCGGCGAAAGCCGCCCGCGCCTCGCCGTGGAAGGCCTCTGCTCCCGGAGCCATCCCCGCCCCCTCGTTCGCCCGGCACCGACGACGGCTCAGCGTAGCGACGTACCGGGCCCCTTCTCGGCCCATTGAGTGACCCGACGGTCAGCCCGCCCGGCAACCGTCAAGTCCGCTCCTAATCTGATCGCATGTCAGATGACGAGTCGTACGAACTGCTCGGGTTCGACAACGTGGTGATGCCCGTCGGGAGGCTCGCGGACGCCGTGGGCTTCTACGAGCGGGCCGGGTTCACGGTGGGGTTCCGGTTCGACGAGGGCGGGATCGCGCTGCTGAAGGTCGGGGGCGAGACACCCGGGATCCTGCTGCGGGCCGAGGAAGGGCTCGGGCACCGGCCGGCGGTGTGGGCGTCGCCGCGCGTGTGGCTGGAGGTGCCGGACGCGCGGGCCGCGGCCGAGCGGTTCAGGGCGGCGGGGATCGCCGTGCTCGACGAGCCGTTCTCCGTGGCCACCGGCTGGACCGTCGAGGTCGCCGACCCCTGGGGGAACATCCTCGGTTTCACGGACTACAGCAAGCGGCCGGAGCTGGCGCGGCGGGGGTGAAACGGGTCACTCCGCAACCGAGTTGAACATGTTCAAAAGCAGGTCTACAGTCATCCCTGTCAGCGTTTTGAACGCGTTCAAGAAGGGGTGGGGCATGGACCGCACGGTCATCGCCTACGTCATCTACCTGCTCGTCAGCATCGGTCTGACCATCTGGGTGGCCCGCACGCTCAGCCGCAACGGCCGGATCTTCCTCTCCGACGTCCTGCACGGCAACGAGCAGCTCGCCGACGCCGTCAACCACCTCCTGGTGGTCGGCTTCTACCTCGTCAACCTCGGCTTCGTCGCGCTCTACCTGCACACCACCGACACGGTCGCCGACACCCGGGGCATCTTCGAGGCGCTCTCCTCCAAGCTCGGGGTGGTGCTGCTGGTGCTCGGCGCGATGCACCTCGGCAACGTCTACGTGCTGAACCGGATCAGGCGCCGCGGGATCATGGAGAAGGAGCAGTTCCCGCCGGTCCCGCCGCAGGGCTGGACCGCGCCGGCGGCCGGGGCGTGACCGCCGTGACCGCGACCGACGACCGGGGCGCCGCGCGCGTCCCGGTCCACGGGCTCACCGTCCTCTACGACGCCGAGTGCGGCCTCTGCACCCATCTGCGCGACTGGCTCGTGCGCCAGCCGCAGCTGGTGCCGCTGGAGCTGGTCCCGGCGGGCTCGCCCGAGGCCCGGACCCGGTTCCCCGGCCTCGACCACTCGGCCACCTTCGACGAGGTCACCGTCGTCGGTGACGCCGGCCAGGTCTACCGGGAGACCGCCGCCTGGATCGTCGTGCTGTGGGCGCTGCGGGAGCAGCGACCGCTCGCCCACCGGCTGAGCACCCCGGCCGGGGCCCGGCTGGCCCGGGGCGCGGTGCTCGCCGCCGCCTGGTGGCGGGGCGGCTTGGGGAACGGGAAGCCCTTCCGCAGGGAGGACGGGTGGGTGTACGAACCCGCTGTCGGGTGGATCTTCAACCCTCCGGGCTGTTCCGACGGCGCATGCGCCACTGGTTAGGCTCTGTCCGTGTCCGCGAAGAACGACGGCCCGGTCGAGGCCGCTGCCCAGAGCAAGTCCGAGCAGACCCGCGCGCTGATCCTGGAGACGGCGATGCGCCTGTTCCGGGAGCGGGGCTACGAGAAGACGACGATGCGGGCCATCGCCACGGAGGCCGGGGTCTCCGTCGGCAACGCGTACTACTACTTCGCCGGCAAGGAACACCTGATCCAGGGCTTCTACGACCAGCTCGCCGCCGAGCACCGGGTGGCGGTCCGCGAGGTCCTGGACAAGGAGACCGACCTGGAGGCGCGGCTCGCGGGGGTGCTCAAGGTGTGGCTGGACATCGCCCGGCCGTACCACGAGTTCGCGGTCCACTTCTTCAAGAACGCCGCCGACCCCGACAGCCCGCTCAGCCCCTTCTCCCCGGAGAGCGAGCACGCGCGCGTGGAGGCGATCAGCGTGCACCGGGAGGTGCTCGCCGGGGCGAAGACCAAGGTGGCACCCGAACTGCGGGACGTGCTGCCCGAGTTGATGTGGCTCTCGCAGATGGGCCTGGTGCTCTACTGGATCTTCGACCGGACCGAGGGGCGGGAGCGCAGCTACCGGCTCGCCGAGCGGGGGGCCCGGCTGACCGCGCGAGGGGTGTCCCTCGCGCGGTTCCGGGTGCTACGACCGCTGGTCCTTGAGGTGCACGAGCTGTTCACGGACTTCCTGCCGGGGATGACCCGGGTACTGCCGGATCCGGGCGGCAGGGCCAGGGGTCCGGCTAGCTGACCGCGTCCACCTCGTCCCCGGTCAGCTCCACGTCGTACACCACCGGCCCCTCCGCCACCGTCACGTGCCGGGCCTTCGAGCCGTACGACGACGACGCGACGGCCAGCAGGTACGAACCCGGCTCCGGGACCGACACGATGTACGAGCCGTCCGCCAGGGACGTCACCCGGTCCAGCTGACGTCCGCCCTTGGACATCAGCGTCACCGACGCCTCCTCCACCGGCTCACCGTCCGGCGTGCGGACGAAGCCGTGGATCGCCGTGGCCGGGCCCGCCGGGCCTGCCGGGCCTGCGGCCTGCTCCGGGGCGGGCGTCTCCCGGGGTTCCACCGCGAGGTGCGGGAGCCGCTTGTCCAGCCAGGCCGGCAGCCACCAGTTGGAGTTGCCCAGCAGGTGCATCGCCGCCGGGACCAGGGCCGTACGGAGGATGAAGGCGTCCAGGGCGACCGCCGCCGCCAGGCCCACGCCGGCCGTCGCCGCGCCCGAGTCGCCGCTGAGGACGAAGGCCAGGAAGACGCAGACCATGATCAGGGCCGCGGAGTTGATGACCCGGCTGGTCTCCGCGAGGCCGACCCGGACCGCCCGCGCGTTGTCCTTGGTGTGCACCCACTCCTCGTGCATCCGGCTCACCAGGAACACCTGGTAGTCCATGGAGAGGCCGAAGAGCAGGGAGAGCATGATGACCGGCAGGAACGCGTTGATCGGGCCCTCCTTGCCGAGGCCCAGCAGGTCCAGGCCCCAGCCCCACTGGAAGACCGCCACCAGGACGCCGAAGGAGGCCGCCGCCGCGATCAGGTTCATCAGGGCGGCCGTCAGCGGGACGACCAGGGAGCGGAAGGCGACCAGGAGGAGCAGGAAGCCCAGGGTGATGATGGTCGCGATGAAGAGCGGGAGACGGTCGCCGGTGACGGAGGCGAAGTCCTTGGACACCGCCGTCACACCGCCGACGTGGGCCTCCGCGCCCGCCTTCGGGATCACCTGGTCGCGCAGGGTGTCGATGAGGTCGTCGGTCTCCTTCGACTGCGGGGAGGTGGTCGGGACCACCTGGATGACCGTGACGCCCTGGGACGACGGCAGTTCGGCGACCTGGGCGATCCCCGGGGTCGACTTCAGGCCCTGGACCAGTTGCGCCGTGTCGCCGCCGACGCTGACCACCTGGAGGGGGCCGTTGAAGCCGGGGCCGAAGCCCTCGGCGAGCAGGTCGTAGGCCTTCCTGGTGGTCGTGGACGCGTCGTCGTTGCCCTGGTCGGTGGCGCCGAGGCGGAGCGAGAAGACCGGGATGGCGAGGACCGCCATGACGACCACGGCGAGCGCGGCGATGCGGCGCGGGCGCTTCTCGACGTTCGCCGACCAGCGGGCCGCGAGACCGCTCGCCCTCTCCGGCTCCGGGCCCTCGGCGGCCAGCCGGCGGCGCTGGCGGCGGCTGAGGACGCGCGGGCCGAGGAAGCCGAGCAGGGCGGGCAGGAGGGTGGTGGCCGCGAGGACGCTCAGGACCACCGTCAGGGACGTGGCGATGACCACGCCCTGCAGGAAGGCCAGCCGCGTGACCAGCATGCCGGCGAGTGCGATGCAGACCGTGCCGCCCGCGAACAGCACCGCCCGGCCGGAGGTGTTGAGGGCGGTGACCGCCGACTCCTCCGGGTCCATGCCGCGCAGGATGCCGCGCCGGTGCCGGGTGACGATGAACAGGGCGTAGTCGATGCCGACACCGAGGCCGATCAGGGAGGCGAGCAGCGGCGCGATGTCGGGGATGTCGGTGGTGTGGCTGAGCAGCTGGGTGGAGAACAGGCCCATGCCGACGCCGAAGACGGCGATCGCGATGGGCAGGGTCATCGCGAAGAACGAGCCGAAGGCGAGGAACAGCACGACGGCCGCGGCGATGATGCCGACCATCTCGGACAGGCCCTGCGGCGGCTCCTGGACGCGCTGGATGGCCTGGCCGCCCACCTCGACCTGGAGGCCGTCGCGTTCGGCGGCCTGCGCGGTGTCGAGGACCTTCTGCACCTGCTCCTTCGGGATCTCGTTCGCCCGCTTGGTGAAGGTCAGCTGGGCGTAGGCGATCGTGCCGTCCTTGCTGATCTGTGCGGATCCCCGGGCGCCCGCGTAGGGGCTGGTGACCGCGCCCACGCCGGGCAGCTTGGCGATCTTGTCGAGGGCCGGCTGGACGCGGTCCTCGACCGCCTGGTCCGTCACCGAGCCGCTGTCGGCCTTCCACACCACGGTGTCCGTGTCACCGGAGGTGTTCGGGAAGGCCTTCTCCATCAGGTCGTACGCGGTCTTGGAGTCCGTGTCGGGAAGGGAGAAGACGTTCGCGTAGTTCGTGCCCGCCGACGAGGCCGAGAAGCCCACGCCGACGAGTGCCCCCACCCACAGCAACAGGACCACCAGCCGGTGCCGATAGCACCACCGTGCCAATGCCGTCACGCTCAACAGCTCCTTTTCGTCGATCAGTTCGGTCGGTCCCCCAGGTCCTGGGCAACAGGATCGGCAGCGGGCCGCGTGCCGGGACACGGGGCGCGCATGACTCTCAAGGAACTCCAAAGCTGCGCGCCCCCCGCTGTCGGCGGCGGCGCCGATACTGGGGGCATGACGGCTCCAGGCAGCACCGTGCTGATCGTGGAGGACGAGCCGAGCATCGCGGACGTCCTCGCCATCGCCCTGCGCTACCACCGGTTCGAGGTGATGACGGCCGGCACGGTCCGGGACGCCCTCGCGCTGGCCGAGCGCACCCGGCCGGACGCGGCGCTGCTCGACGTGATGCTGCCGGACGGCGATGGCCGCGCCCTCGCCCGTGAGCTGCGCGCCCGGCAGCCCGACCTGGCACTGGTGTTCCTCACCGCGCGGGACGCCCCGGCCGAGATAGTCGGGGCGCTCGGCTACGGCGACGACTACATCACCAAGCCGTTCAACATCGACGAGGTCGTCGCCCGGATCGGCGCCGTGCTGCGCCGCACCCGCCCGGCGGACGTCATCCAGCAGCGCCCGCCGCTGCGCTACGGCGACCTGGAGCTGGACGAGACGACGTACTCGGTGCACCGCGCGGGCCGCACGGTCGAGCTGACCCCGACCGAGTACGCGCTGCTGCGCTTCCTGGTGCGCAACGGCGGCCGGATCGTGCCGAAGGAGCAACTGCTCAGGCACGTCTGGCAGTACGAGCACATACCGTCCGAGTCGACCGTGGTGGAGACGTACATCAGCTACCTGCGGCGCAAGCTCGACGCCCTGGGCGCACCGGTGATCACCACCCGGCGGGGCGTCGGGTACGGCCTGACATGAACCTCGGCAAGCGCCGGCACCGGCACGGACTGCACTCGCTGCGCGGCAAGCTCACCCTGGCCAACGTCGGGCTGCTCGCCGTCGGCATCGTCGTGGCGACCGCCGTGAGCATCATGGGCATGCGGCTGTACCTGCTCGACCAGGTGGACTCCGAGCTGCTCAAGATGCGGACGTCACTGGGCAGTTCGGGACTCACACTGCGGCAGGTCGACTCGCTGGGCGCGCTCGGCGTGATCCGCGACCGGATCACCCCCGCCGAGTCCGACCCGACACCGGACTCGATCTTCACGGTCATCGACACCAGGGGCGACGCGATCTCCCTCTTCGGCATGAAGCCGACCGAGGCCCAGCGCTCCCTCGCCGCCGTCGTCTCCGACCCGCGGGCCCTCACCGCCGCCCCCGACCCGCGCGACGTCGACGTGCACGGCGCCTCCTACCGGGTGACGGCGACACGGCTCGCCGACGGCTCCTACATCCTGCTGGCCACCTCGACCGAGCTGCTGCACAAGGGCATAGCCAAGGCGCTCAGGCTCGACTTCGCGGTCGGCTCGCTGCTGCTCGCGCTGCTGTGCTGCCTGACCATGTACAGCGTGCGGCAACGGCTGCTGCCGCTGGAGGACATGGTGGAGACGTCGTCGGCGATCGCCGAGGGCGACCTGACCCGGCGGGTGCCCTCCAGCCAGCATCCGACGGAGGAGGTCGAGCAGCTGCGGCTGGCCCTCAACGCCATGCTGCACCAGGTGGAGACGGCGTACCGGACCCGCGAGCGCAGCGCGGGCCAGCTGCGCCGGTTCGTCGCCGACGCCTCGCACGAGCTGCGCACCCCGCTCGCCGCCATCCGCGGCTATCTCCAGCTGTACGAGAAGGGGATGCTGAGCGACCCCGGGGAGCGGCGGCGGGCCTGGGACCGGATGAACGGCGAGGTGGAACGGATGGGCCGCCTCGTCGACGAGCTGCTGCTGCTCGCCCGGCTCGACCAGCGGCCGGAGATCAGGTTCCGGAACGTCGACCTGAGCCGGCTGGTGCGGGACGCGGCGGAGGACCTGCGGGCGCAGCAGCCGGGGCGGCCGGTGGCCGTGGAGGCCGACGGGGCGGTGCTGGTGCGGGCGGACGAGTCGGCGCTGCGGCAGGTGCTGGGGAACCTGATGGCCAACGTGCGGACGCATACGCCTCTCGAGGCGGGGGTGACGTTGGGGGTGGAGCGGTCGGACGGGGTGGTGCGGGTGTGTGTGGCCGACGAGGGGCCGGGGTTGGAGGAGGAGGACGCGGCGCGGATCTTCGACCGGTTCTTCCGGGTGGGGAGTGCGGAGGGAAGCGGGCTGGGGATGGCGATCGTGCAGGGTGTGGTGGAGGCGCACGGGGGTGAGGTGGGGGTGCGGACGGCGCCTGGAGAAGGGCTGGCGGTGACGGTGACGTTGCTGTCGGTATGAGTTTCGAGTGCGGGTCCCTTGTGGCTGGTCGCGCAGTTCCCCGCGCCCCTGAAGGGGCGCGGGGAACTGCGCGAGCAACCACGACGGCGCCGCAGCCGCGACGGCTACGGGTCGACCGAGACCAACGCCCAGACGGTCTTGCCGTGGGCTCCCCTGCTCCATACGCCCCAGGCCGCGGCGATCGTCCCCACCAGGTGCAGGCCCCGGCCCGTCTCGTCGGCCTCCCGGACCATCCGCAGGCGGGGTTCCGCGCGGCCCTCGTCGGAGACCTCGATGAGGCAGGAGCCGTCGGCCAGGGCGGTCACCGCGACCTCGAACTCCCGCTCCCGCAAAGGGCCGTGACGGACGACGTTGGTGGCCAGCTCGGAGACGAGGAGCAGGGCGTCGTCGACCGCCGGGGTGTCCGGGCCGTGGCCCCAGGCGGCCAGATGGTCCCGGACCCGGTGCCGGGCGAGGCCGACGGACGCCGGGTGCCGGGGAAGCCGGAAGGCGTTGCGTCTCAGCACGCCCGTCAGATCCAGTCCAGACTCCACAGGCGGAAGATGCCCGAACTGTCGTTGAGGTACTGGGCTCCGCCCACGTCCTCGCTGCTGAGGACGTAGTCCGTGCGCTGCCACAGCGGGATCAGCGGGACGTCGTCCGCCACGTCCGTCTGGACGGTGCGGAAGTCCTGCTCGGCGTCGCTGCGGTCGGCGTACCGCTGGCTGTTCCGGAGCAGGCCGTCGACGATCTTGTTGCTGTAGCCGGTGCTCATGACGGAGTCACTGCCGACCAGGGCGGCGCCGAAGGTGTCCGGGTCGGGATAGTCGGCGACCCAGCCGACCGCCCAGGCGTCCATCTTCCCCTCGGCCCAGGACTTCTGGAAGTCGGTCCACTCGTACCCCTTGACGTCGACCTTGAACAGGCCGCCCTTCTCCAGCTGCTTCTTCAGCGCGGCGGCCTCCTCGGCGCCCGCGCCGTGGCCGATGCCGTAGCCGAAGGAGAACTCGACGGGGGTGCTGACGCCGGCCTGCTCCAGGAGCGCCTTCGCCTTGTCGACGCTCTGGGTGGGGTAGGTGTCGAAGAAGGACGTGGTGTGGCCGGTGAGGCCGCTCGGGATCAGCGAGTACAGCGGCTCCACCGTGCCGTCGTACACGGACGCGGCGAGGTCCTCGCGGTTGACCAGCCAGGCGAGGGCCCGGCGCACCAGCACGTCGTGCAGGGGCGACTTCGCCCGGGTGTTCAGGTACAGGTTGCGGGTCTCGGAGCTGTCGGACTCCAGGACGCGCTGGTCGGGGTCGCTCGGCGAGAGCTTGGAGACCATGGCGGGCGGCAGCGTCCGGGTCGCCACGTCGACCTGCTTGGCCTTGTACGCGCTCGCGAGCTTGGCCGAGTCGGCGTAGTAGTCCAGCTCGACGGGGCGGCCGGTGCCGCTCAGCTCGCCCTTGTAGCGGCTGTTGGGCCGCAGGACGGCCCGCTTGTCCTTCGTGTACGACGTCAGGGTGTACGGGCCGGTGCCGTCCACCGATTCGTCGGTGCGCAGCTTGTCCGCCGGGTACTTGTCCTTGTCGACGATCGCGCCGGCGCCGGTGGCGAGCTTGAACGGGAACGTCGCGTCCGGGGACGACAGGTGGAAGGTGACGGTCCTGCCGGAGGCGGTCACCGACTGCAGCGTCGAGAGCAGGGAGGCCGGGCCGACATCGGAGTTGATCTTCTTGACCCGGTCGAAGGAGTACTTCACGTCCTCGGCGGTCATCGCCCGGCCGCTCGGGAAGGTGATCCCGTCGCGCACCACGCAGCGGTACGTCTGGAGACCCGAGTCCGTGAACTCACAGCTCTCCGCCGCGTCCGGGACCGGCTTGACGCCGTCGGGCTCGAAGGTGAGCAGGGTCTGGAAGACGTTGTTGAACAACGCCCAGGAACCGGCGTCGTACGCACCGGCCGGATCGAGCGAGGTGACCGCGTCGGTCGTACCGACGGTGATGGTCTTGTTCTTGTTCTCCTGCGACGGCAACAGCTGCCAGCCGCCGATCCCCACGATCGCCAGGACGACGAGTGTCACGAGAATCCGCATGCGAACAGATCGCATGGTCGGTGCCCTCCCCAGGACCAGCACGGGTCCGTTCCAGGCCCTGCCCAGGCCCTCCACAAGTGCCACTCCCCTAAGTGACGCGGCTCACCTAATCACAGGAGTTTCATGTGGGGGAAGAGTGATCTGACTAGATGAGGAAGAACTTACCGATGGCTTGTTTCCGCCGGATTTCACAGCTCTTCCACAGCCGGCGCGGGGCGGTTCGGCCCGCTGTCCCGCCGCTATGACGTACGGCGCAGTGCGCGCACTCCGCGCAACCCGATGCCCCCGATGACCGTCCCCAATACGAAGGACACGACGGCCAGCGTCAGGTGGATCCAGAAGTACGCCGTGGGATGCCCGTCGTCGAAGGCGAGTCCGCTGCCGTCCTTGACGAGGTTTTTGACGAAAGTGATCCAGATGAACCAGCTCCACACCCCGAACGCGAGCAGGAACCAGGAGACCGGACGGCTGAGCTTCATGGAGTCAGTATCGCCCGCCGCTGTCCGGTTCCGGTTCCGGGGTGGAGTCGGTGACGGGACTTCCCCCTCCGCGGCAGGTACGTTCTCGTCCGTGCCCGCTCCGAAGCCGAAGGCCAGCCGCGCGCTGCTGGTCCTCTCCGCCGCCCTGCTGTCCCTGTCGTCCACCGCGCCGGCCGCGCTCGCCGCGCCGACACCCTCCACCACTCCGTCGGCCACTCCCCCGGCGGGCATGTCGACGGTGGGCGGCACCCGGCTGGGGCAGCCCGGTACCCAGGTGAACCTGGCCGACGGGGTGCCGGTGCTGCCGAAGGACGTCACGGGGCGGTCCTGGATCGTCTCCGACGCCGAGTCGGGCGAGGTGCTCGCCGCGCACAACGCACACTGGCGGCTGCCCCCGGCGAGCACCCTGAAGATGCTGTTCGCGGACACCGTGCTGCCCCGGTTCCCGAAGTCGACCCCGCACACGGTGGTGCCGGCCGACCTCGCGGGCATCGGCGCCGGTTCCAGCATGGTCGGGATAAAGGAGGGCCAGACCTACACGGTCCGCGACCTCTGGCTCGGGGTGTTCCTGCGCTCGGGCAACGACGCCGTGCACGTGCTGTCCGCGATGAACGGCGGGGTCGAGCAGACGGTGAAGGACATGCAGGACCACGCGGAGGAGCTTCAGGCGCTGGACACCCACGTGGTGAGTCCGGACGGCTACGACCAGCCGGGGCAGGTGTCGTCGGCGTACGACCTGTCGCTGTTCGCGCGTTCCGGGCTGCAGAAGAAGGACTTCCGGGAGTACTGCTCGACCGTGCGGGCCAGTTTCCCGGGCGACACGACGAAGAACGCGAAGGGCAAGTCGGTCCGCGGGTCCTTCGAGATCCAGAACACCAACCGGCTGCTGAGCGGGGACACCGACATCCCGGTCTACCAGGGCATCGCGGGCGTGAAGAACGGCAACACCACCAACGCGGGCGCCACCTTCACCGGGGTCGCCGAGCGGAACGGCCGGGTGCTGCTGGTCACCGTGATGAACCCGGAGAAGAAGGAGCACAACGAGGTCTACAAGGAGACCGCCCAGCTGTTCGACTGGGGGTTCCAGGCGGCCGGCAAGGTGACTCCGGTGGGCGAACTGGTGCCGCCCAGGGGCGCGGTGACCTCCGGTGCCTCGCCGCGGGCCACGGACGTCGGCAAGGACGCCGACACGAGCTCGAAGCCGGTGGCCGCGGCCTCCGCGCAGGGCTCCGGCGGGGTCGGGGTGGCGCTGGGGATCGCGGGCGGCGCGGTGGTGCTGCTGACGGTCGCGGCGTTCCTGGTCAACCGCCGTTGGCCGCTGCCGGATCTGGTCCGCCGGCGGACTCGCCCCTGAACTCGGCGGTGGTCTCCTCCGCCGTCCAGGCGGCGCAGTACAGGACGATCCTGGCCGTGAAGTTGATCCACAGCAGCAGGGCCACCGGGACGCCGAACGCGCCGTACATGCTTTTGCCGGCGACGCCCTGGATGTAGCCGCTGAGCAGCAGCTTGAGGAGTTCGAAGCCGACCGCGCCGATCAGGGCCGCGACCAGCAGGCGGCGGCGCGGCGGTTCGACGCCGGGCAGCAGGGTGAGGACGTAGAGCAGGAGCAGGAAGTCGGCCGTCACGGCGACGGCGAAGGCGGCGGTACGGAGCAGGAGGCTGCCCCAGCTGTGTTCGGCGATGCCGAGCTGCCGGGACGTCCAGCCGACCGCCGCCGAGGCGACGGTGGAGACGGCGAGCGTGACGAGCACGGCGCCGCCGAAGCCGACCAGGATGACGCCGTCCTTGGCCTTGGCGAGGATCGGGTTCTGCTCCTGGTCGGGCAGCTGCCACACCGCGCGCAGGCAGTCCCGCATCTGGCCGACCCAGTTGATGCCGGTGAACAGCAGGACGGCGCCGGCGATCAGGCCGACCGTGCCGGCGTTCTGCACCAGGGAGTGGATGTCCAGCTGGTCGGAGATGCCGGGCACCTGGTCGGCGATCTTCTTCTGGAGGTCCTGCTGCCGGGACTCGCTGAGCGTGGCGGCGCCGATCGCGGCGCCCACGGTCAGCAGCGGGAAGAGCGAGATGAAGCTGATGAAGGTCATGGCGGCGGCCAGCCGCGACCACTTCACCTCGTCGAGCCGCTCGTACGACCGCCACACGTGCGTCGTCATCAGCCAGCCCACGAGGGGGCCGACGACGGGAAGTCTTCTCAGCCAGTCCATGATCCGACTCTGCCCCCTCCGCGGAACACCAATGTCCGGGTACCCCAGAAGCGCAGGATCGTGGCCAGCGCCATGCCGACGACCGCGCCGGAGACGGTGTCGGCGCGCTGCGAGGTGAGGCCGAGCCCGTAGTGGCTGACGGTGAGGCAGAGCAGCTGGACGAGGGCGCCGGCGAGGTTCACGGCGACGAAGACGGCGTAGGCCCGCGCGCCGGTTGCGCGGGCGTGGCGGTAGGTGCCGCAGGCGTTGCCGAGGTAGGCGACCGTGCAGCCGGCCACGAAGGACAGCGACTTGGCGGTGAGCGGGTCGAGGGCGGCCGGCCCGCGCAGCCAGCTGAAGAGGCCGAGGTCGGCCGCGTAGGCGAGCAGCCCGACGGTCGCGAAGCCGATCAGCTCGCGCGCGGGCGCGGTCACCAGTGGGCCACCGCGAGGCCGTACATGGCCAGCCACGCCAGGCCGATCAGGGCGAGCGCGCGGTCGCGCAGGACGACGTCCTCGGGTTCGCCTGCGGTGCCGCGGTCGGCGAAGACGGCGTACCGGAGGATCGCCAGGATGAAGGCGACCATGGACAGCTGGCGCCAGGGCAGCAGGCCGGCGCCGGGTCCGTCGCGGCCCTCCAGCGCCCACAGGCAGTAGGCGAGGACGGCGACCCCGGCGGCCAGCTGCCAGACGAAGCGGAGGTAGCCGGTGGTGTACTCGGTGAGCAGCGCGCGCGTGGCGCCGGCTTTTCCGGCCATCTGCACGGCCTCGGAGTAGCGCTTGGCCGCCACCATGAAGAGCGCGCCGAAGCCGGTGGTGATCAGGAACCAGCGGGACAGCGGGATGCCGAGGGCGACCCCGCCGACCATCGCCCGCATCAGGAAGCCGGTGGTGACGACGACGAGGTCGACGACCAGGACGTGCTTCAGGGCGACGCAGTAGGCCAGTTGCATGCCCAGGTAGGCGGTCAGGAGGACGGCGACCAGGGGCGGGGCCAGCCGGGCCGCGAGCAGGGGCGCGAGGACGGCCAGGAGGCCGCCGACGGCGTAGGCGACGGGGACCGGGACCTGGCCGGCGGCGACGGGGCGGTGGCACTTGACGGGGTGGGCGCGGTCGGCCTCGGCGTCCCGGGCGTCGTTGATCAGGTAGACGGCGGCGGCGCAGGCCGTGAAGAGGGCGAAGGTCAGGGCGAGGCGGCCGAGGGCGGGCACCGAGAAGAGCCGGCCGGCGGCGGCCGGGGCGGCGACGACGAGGGTGTTCTTGACCCACTGCTTGGGGCGGGCGGTCTTCAGCAGGCCCGTGAGCAGGCCGCCGGGGGTGACCCGCGCGCGTGCCGTCGCGTGGGCCCGGGAGGGGTGGCCGCGCTGTTCGCGCAGAGTCGTTTCTGCAGCGCCCGTCGCCGACGCCGTTTCGGCGACCCCTTCCGCGGCGGCGTGCGCGGTCTCGGTCACGCCGTGCCTCCGCTCATCCAGCGCGCCCCGGCGCGGGCGGTGAGCGCCCCGAGGGCCGCGCCCGCCGCCACGTCCGTCGGGAAGTGCACGCCGACGACCAGCCGGGACAGGCACATGGCGGTCGCGAGCGGCGCGAGGGCGGGCACCCCGAGCGCCCCGAAGGCGACCGCGGCGGCGGTCGCGGAGGAGGCGTGCGAGCTGGGGAAGGAGTGCCGGCCCGCGGTGCGCATCCGGGGCCGGACATGTGCGGGGCGCGCCCGGCGTACGACCCGTTTGACGCCCATGCTGCCGAGGTGCGCGACCGCGACGAGCGCCGTGCCGCGCAGCCAGGCGCCGCGCCGGGCGCCGTCCACGGCGGCCCCGGCGAGGCCGGCCGCGAGCCAGAGCGCGCCGTGCTCACCGGCGAGGGAGAGACCACGCGCGGCCGACGCGACGCGTGGATCGGCACCGCAGGCGTGCAGCGCGGAGAGGATCCGGTGGTCCATGTCGTCCATTGGACTCACTGTTCACCCTCATCCCGCCAAAGCTACGACCATATTGAGCGACATTCGGATAATCACCCGTTTCGGGGAGTCAGGCGATCTCCCGTGGCCAATAGCGCTAATTACCCATAACGGGCGTTACGGTCGCCGTATGTCTGGAGAGACCGTCCCCGTCACCGGCTGGGGCCGCACCGCCCCCACCGCCGCCCGCCTGATCCGCCCCCGGACCTATCAGGAGGCGGCGGACGCGATCCGGAACTGCGGGGCGCGCGGCGGTATCGCGCGGGGCCTCGGCCGGGCCTACGGGGACGCGGCGCAGAACGCCGGCGGTGCCGTGCTCGACATGACGGGCCTGGACCGCGTCCACGCCATCGACGCCGACGGCGGCACCGTGCTGTGCGACGCCGGGGTCTCGTTGCACCGCCTGATGGAGGTGCTGCTGCCGCTCGGCTGGTTCGTCCCGGTGACCCCGGGGACCCGCCAGGTGACGGTGGGCGGCGCGATCGGCGCCGACATCCACGGCAAGAACCACCATGTCTCGGGATCCTTCTCCCGTCACGTGCTGTCCTTCGAACTCCTCACCGCGGACGGCCAGGTCCGCACGGTGAGCCGCGGTACCCCGCTGTTCGACGCGACGGCCGGCGGCATGGGTCTGACCGGAGTGATCCTCACGGCGACCGTCCGCCTCCTCCCCGTCGAGACGTCGTACATGTCCGTCGACACCGAACGCGCCGCCGACCTCGACGACCTGATGGCCCGGCTGACCGGGACCGACCACCGCTACCGCTACTCGGTCGCCTGGATCGACCTGCTCGCGCGCGGGGCGGCGACCGGGCGCGCGGTGCTCACCCGCGGCGACCACGCGCCCCGGGAGGCGCTCGCCGGGAACTCCCGCGCCGGGCGCGCCCCGCTGGCCTTCCGCCCCCGCGAGCTGCCACCCGCCCCGGCCTGCTTCCCCGAAGGCCTCCTGGGCCGCACCACCGTCGGCCTCTTCAACGAACTCTGGTACCGCAAGGCACCCCGCGCCCGCACCGGCCAACTCCAGCGCATCTCCGCGTTCTTCCACCCCCTGGACGGCGTCCCGCACTGGAACCGCGTCTACGGCCGGGCCGGCTTCGTCCAGTACCAGTTCGTCGTCGGACACGGCCAGGAGGCCGCCCTGCACCGGATCGTGGCCCGGATCTCGGAGCGCCGCTGCCCGTCCTTCCTGGCCGTCCTCAAGCGGTTCGGCGAGGCCGACCCCGGCTGGCTCTCCTTCCCCGTGCCCGGCTGGACGCTCGCCCTCGACATCCCCGCCGGGCTGCCCGGCCTCGGCGCCTTCCTCGACGAACTCGACGAGGAGGTCGCGACCGCCGGCGGTCGCGTCTACCTCGCCAAGGACGCCCGGCTCCGCCCCGACCTGCTCGCCGCGATGTACCCACGACTCACCGAATTCCGCGCCCTGCGCGCGGAGTTGGACCCGCGCGGGGTCTTCGTCTCCGACCTCTCCCGCCGCCTCGGTCTCTAGCCCTCCTCCAGCCCTCAGGAGTTGCCGTGAAGGACGCCTTCGGAATGCCCCAGTCCCTGCTCGTCCTCGGCGGTACGTCGGAGATCGCGCTGGCCACCGCGCGCCGGCTGATCGCCCGCCGCACCCGCACGGTCTGGCTGGCCGGCCGCCCCTCCCCCGCCCTCGAACAGGCCGCCGAGCAGCTGCGCGCCCTCGGCCCCGACGTCCACACCGTCCCCTTCGACGCGCTCGACCCCGAGTCCCACGAGAGCACCCTCGGCAAGGTCTTCGCCAACGGCGACATCGACCTGGTCCTGCTCGCCTTCGGCATCCTCGGCGACCAGGCGACCGACGAACGCGAACCGGTCAACGCCGTGCGCGTCGCCCAGACCAACTACACGGGCGCCGTCTCGGCGGGCCTGGTCTCCGCACGGGCCGTGCAGACCCAGGGCCACGGCTCCCTGGTCGTCCTCTCCTCGGTGGCCGGGGAACGCGCCCGCCGCTCCAACTTCATCTACGGCTCCAGCAAGGCGGGCCTGGACGCCTTCACCCAGGGGCTGGGCGACGCCCTGCACGGCACCGGCGTGCACGTGATGGTCGTACGGCCGGGGTTCGTCCGCACCAGGATGACGAGCGGCCTGGAGGAAGCCCCCCTCGCCACGACCCCGGAGGCGGTGGCGACGGCGATCGAGCTGGGCCTGCGCAGGCGCTCGGAGGTGGTGTGGGTACCGGGGGCACTGCGGGTGGTGATGTCGGCACTGCGGCACGCACCGCGTTCGGTCTTCCGAAGGCTGCCGATCTAGTTCCGGCCCGCGGGAACGCGCCCCTTCAGGGGCGCGGGGCTGTATTCGATATGCGGCTGCCGCCGCGTGGGCGCGACCAGCCCCCACCGCCCCGCGGCCTACCGACCGGCGACACTCCCCTGCTCCACATGCCCCACCTGAGGAGGAACGACAGAACCCCCGAACGCGTACTCGCGCAGCTTCCGCCACACCCCGTCCGCCCCCTGCTCGTACAACGCGAACCCCATGCACGGCCACTCGGCCTCGAAGTCCGCGAGCTCGGCGAACGCCCGGTCCATCGCCGCCTCGTCGATCCCGTGCGCGACGGTCACATGCGGGTGGTACGGGAACTGCAGCTCACGGTCGAGCGGCCCGGACGCGTCCCGCACCCGCTGCTGCAACCACGCGCAGTCGTCCGCGCCCTGGACCACCCGGACGTACACCACCGGCGACAGCGGCCGGAACGTCCCCGTACCGCACAGCCGCATCGGGAACGGCCGGCCGACCGCGGCGACCTCGCCCAGGTGGGCTTCCACGGCGGCCAGCGCCTCCGCGTCGATCTCCGTCGGCGGCAGCAGGGTCACGTGCGTGGGGATGCCGTGGGCCGCGGCGTCGCCGAAGCCCGCGCGCCGCTCCTGGAGCAGGCTGCCGTGAGGCTCCGGGACCGCGATCGACACGCCGATCGTTACGGTCCCCACGTCATCTCCCGTCGGTCGTGGTGGGCGGACGCATGTCGGGTTCGTACCCGGGCGTCCGTCTATCGACTGTACGGCCACGGCCGCCTCGCGGGCAGCCGTGGCCGAAGTGATGTGCAGCGCTTCGTTTCGCGCCGTGTCCGGCTCAGTGCTTGGCGGGCAGGAAACCGACCCGGTCGTAGGCCTGGGCCAGGGTCTCGGCGGCCACGGCACGGGCCTTCTCCGCGCCCTTGGCGAGGATCGAGTCGAGGGTCTCCGAGTCGTCCAGGTACTGCTGGGTGCGCTCCCGGAACGGGGTGACGAAGTCGACCATGATCTCGGCGAGGTCCGTCTTGAGGGCGCCGTACATCTTGCCCTCGTACTCCTGCTCGAGATCGGCGATCGACTTGCCGGTGAGGGTGGAGTGGATGGTGAGCAGGTTGGAGACGCCCGGCTTCTGCTCGGCGTCGTAGCGGATCACGGTGTCCGTGTCGGTGACCGCGCTCCTGACCTTCTTCGCGGTCGCCTTCGGGTCGTCCAGGAGGTTGATGAGGCCCTTCGGCGTGGACGCCGACTTGCTCATCTTGATCGCCGGGTCCTGGAGGTCGTAGATCTTCGCCGTCTCCTTGAGGATGTACGGCTTCGGGATGGTGAAGGTCTCGCCGAACCGGCCGTTGAAACGCTCGGCGAGGTCACGGGTGAGCTCGACGTGCTGGCGCTGGTCCTCGCCCACGGGCACCTCGTTGGCCTGGTAGAGCAGGATGTCGGCGACCTGGAGGATGGGGTACGTGAACAGGCCGACGCTCGCGCGGTCCGTGCCCTGCTTGGCCGCCTTGTCCTTGAACTGGGTCATCCGGCTGGCCTCGCCGAAGCCGGTGAGGCAGTTCATGACCCAGGCGAGCTGGGCGTGCTCGGGGACGTGGCTCTGCACGAAGAGGGTGCAGCGGTCCGGGTCCAGACCGGCCGCGAGCAGCTGGGCGGTGGCGAGCCGGGTGTTGGCGCGCAGGTCGGCGGGGTCCTGCGGGATCGTGATCGCGTGCAGGTCGACGACCATGTAGAAGGCGTCGTGGGTCTCCTGGAGGGCCACCCACTGGCGGACGGCGCCGAGGTAGTTGCCCAGGTGGAACGAGCCGGCGGTGGGCTGGATGCCGGAGAGCACGCGAGGTCGATCTGAGGCCATGCTCACCATTCTCTCAGAGAGCTCGGGTGGTTTCGGTGCGTGGGGAACTGCGGGCCGGTGGGGGTCGTTCGCGCAGTTCCCCGCGCCCCTTACAGGGCGCTTCAGCCGAGGTCGATCTCCGGGTACAGCGGGAAGCCGGCGACCAGGTCGGTCGCGCGCTGGGCGATCTCCGTGGAGACCTTCTCGTCGAGGACGTGGGAGGCCTTGGACGGGGCGCCCGACTTCGTCGTGCCCGGCTCCGTCGCCGTCAGGACGCGGTCGATCAGGCCCGCGACCTCGTCCATCTCCGCCGTGCCCAGGCCGCGCGTGGTCAGCGCCGGGGTGCCGATGCGGATGCCGGAGGTGTACCAGGCGCCGTTCGGGTCGGCCGGGATCGCGTTGCGGTTGGTGACGATGCCGGAGTCGAGGAGGGCCGACTCGGCCTGGCGGCCGGTGAGGCCGTAGGAGGACTCGACGTCGATCAGGTTGAGGTGGTTGTCGGTGCCGCCCGTGACCAGGGTGGCGCCCCGCCGCATCAGGCCCTCGGCCAGCGCGCGCGAGTTGTCGACGATGCGCTGGGCGTAGTCCTGGAAAGAGGGCTGCCGGGCCTCGGCGAGGGCGACGGCCTTGGCGGCCATGACGTGCGGGAGCGGGCCGCCGAGGACCATCGGGCAGCCGCGGTCGACCTGGTCCTTGAGGGAGTCGTCGCACAGGACCATGCCGCCGCGCGGGCCGCGCAGCGACTTGTGGGTGGTCGTGGTCACGATCTGGGCGTGCGGGACCGGGTCGAAGTCGCCGGTCAGGACCTTGCCGGCGACCAGACCGGCGAAGTGTGCCATGTCGACCATGAGGGTCGCGCCGACCTCGTCGGCGATCTCCCGCATGATCCGGAAGTTCACCAGGCGCGGGTACGCGGAGTAGCCGGCGACGACGATCAGCGGCTTGAAGTCACGGGCCTGGGCGCGCAGCGCGTCGTAGTCGATCAGGCCGGTGGCCGGGTCAGTGCCGTAGGAGCGCTGGTCGAACATCTTGCCGGAGATGTTCGGGCGGAAGCCGTGGGTGAGGTGGCCGCCGGCGTCCAGGGACATGCCGAGCATCCGCTGGTTGCCGAAGGCCTGGCGCAGCTCGGCCCAGTCGGCCTCGGAGAGGTCGTTGACCTGGCGGGCGCCGGTCTTCTGGAGGAAGGGGACCTCGACGCGGTCGGCGAGGACGGCCCAGAAGGCGACCAGGTTGGCGTCGATGCCGGAGTGCGGCTGGACGTACGCGTGCCGGGCGCCGAACAGCTCACGGGCGTGCTCGGCGGCGAGCCCCTCGACGGTGTCGACGTTGCGGCAGCCGGCGTAGAAGCGGCGGCCGATGGTGCCCTCGGCGTACTTGTCGCTGAACCAGTTGCCCATCGCGAGCAGGGTCGCCGGGGAGGCGTAGTTCTCGGAGGCGATCAGCTTGAGCATCTCGCGCTGGTCGGCGACCTCCTGGCCGATCGCGTCGGCGACCCGCGGCTCGACCGCGCGGATCACGTCGAGGGCGGCGCGGTAGGCGGTGGACTCGGTGGACAGGGGCGCGGACTTGTCAGTCATTCGGGACCTCCGGAGATGGCGTTCGGCATTCACGGTTCGGCCCAGGCGCACGGCACTCGGTCACGACGCGGGCCGCTCCCCGATGGTCCGTCCCATCCCAGCGCGCCAGTCACGGCCCGTGGATCACATTACCGGGCACGCCGGGCCCGAGGGCCGTGGCGTCCACCAGTCGGTCAGGGGCAGAGGGTAGGAAAGGGGGCAATCCCGCCGCGCCATCTGGAGTCGCCGTGACCCGTACGGAAGCCCTCGTCGCCGCCGCCGACGCGCACAGCGCGCACACCTACGACCCGCTGCCGGTGGTGATCGCGACGGCCGACGGCGCCTGGGTGACGGACGTCGAGGGGCGTCGGTACCTGGACTTCCTGGCCGGGTACTCGGCGCTGAACTTCGGGCACGGCCACCCGCGGCTGGTCGCGGCGGCGAAGGCGCAGCTGGAGCGGGTGACGCTGACGTCGAGGGCGTTCCACCACGACCGGTTCGCCGCGTTCTGCACGGAGCTGGCCGAGCTGTGCGGGAAGGAGATGGTGCTGCCGATGAACACGGGCGCGGAGGCCGTGGAGACCGCGGTGAAGACCGCCCGGAAGTGGGGGTACCGGGTCAAGGGCGTGCCGGCCGGGAGGGCGAAGATCGTGGTGGCGGGCGGGAACTTCCACGGCCGTACGACGACCGTGATCAGCTTCTCCACGGATCCGGAGGCCCGGGCGGACTACGGGCCGTACACGCCGGGCTTCGAGATCGTCCCGTACGGCGACCTCACCGCGATGCGGGCCGCGGTGACCGAGAACACGGTCGCGGTGCTGCTGGAGCCGATCCAGGGCGAGTCGGGGGTCGTCGTGCCGCCCGAGGGCTATCTGACGGGGGTGCGGGAGCTGACCCGGGAGCGGGACGTGCTGTTCGTCGCGGACGAGATCCAGTCGGGGCTGGGGCGGACCGGGCGGACGTTCGCGTGCGAGCACGAGGGGGTCGTACCGGACATGTACGTCCTCGGGAAGGCGCTGGGCGGCGGGGTGCTGCCGGTGTCGGCGGTGGTGGCGGACGCGGAGGTGCTCGGGGTGTTCCGGCCCGGGGAGCACGGGTCGACCTTCGGGGGCAATCCGCTGGCCTGCGCGGTGGCTCTGGAGGTGATCGCGATGCTGCGGACCGGGGAGTTCCAGGAGCGGGCGGCCGAGCTGGGCGACCTGCTGCACGGGCGCCTTGCGGAGATGACCGGGAGCGGGCGGGTGACGGCCGTACGGGGGCGGGGGCTGTGGGCGGGGGTGGACGTGGATCCGGCGGTGGGGTCGGGGCGGGCGGTGGCGGAACGGCTGATGGAGCGGGGGGTGCTGGTGAAGGAGACGCACGGGGTGACGGTGCGGGTGGCTCCGCCGTTGACCGTCGGGGAGGAGGATCTGGAGTGGGGGGTGGAGCAGCTGTGGGAGGTTTTGAGCGCGCCGTAGAGGGGGCCGAGCGGGTTGGTACGCGGCTGCGGGCCGGTGGGGGTTGTCCGCGCAGTTCCCCGCGCCCCTTACGGGGCGCTCCTGTGCGGGGCGCTCCTGTGCGGGGTGTTCAAAGGATCACGTGGGGCAGGAAGCGGGCGTAGTCGTCTGTGACCAGGCCCTGGGACTCGCGGATGCCGAGGCCCGCCGGCTCGTCGCCGACGACCCACGCGCCCAGGACCACGTGGTTGCCGTCGAAGTCGGGGAGCGGGGCCAGCTCCTGGTAGCAGCAGGGCTCTTCGCGCGGGACGGGCTCGGCGCCCGGCGTGTGGACGAGGATGCCCGCACCCTCCCGGCCCAGCAGCGGCTTGCTGACGTAGCCGCGTCCGGTCGCCAGCTCTCTCGGTCCGTCGACGTAGGCGGGGAGGAGGTTCGGGTGGCCGGGGTGGAGCTCCCAGAGGATCGCCAGCAGGGCCTTGTTGCTGAGCAGCATCTTCCAGGCGGGCTCGATCCACATCGTCGTGCCGGTGCCGCCGCCGTTGTCGAGGGTGTCGAGGACGTGGCCGGCGAAGTCGTCGGTGGTGAGCCACTCCCACGGGTAGAGCTTGAAGCAGCCGCGGATGAAACGGAGCCGGTTGTCGACGAAGCGGCCGGAGAGGGAGTCCCAGCCGATCTCCTCCATGGAGATCCAGTCGGTGGCGAGGCCCGCCTGTTCCGCCGTCTCCTTCAGGTACGCGACCGTCATGAGGTCCTCGCCGAGTTCGTCGGCGGACGAGTGGGCGAAGTGCAGCGGGGCGCCGGGCGGGAGCAGGGCGGCCTGTTTCCGCCAGGCGGCGACCAGGTGTTCGTGGAGGCTGTTCCACTGGTCGGCGCCCGGGAAGCGGTCCTCCATCCAGAACCACTGCGCCGACGCGGCCTCCACCAGCGAGGTGGGCGTGTCGGCGTTGTACTCCAGGAGCTTGGCCGGGCCGGTGCCGTCGTAGCGGAGGTCGAAGCGGCCGTAGAGGGAGGGGAGTTCGGCGCGGCGGTGCCAGGACTCGGTGATCGCCGACACCACGCGCGGGTCGGCGATGCCCAGGTCGGCGAAACGGTTCGCCGTGACGATGTGGTCCGCCGCCGCCAGGCACATCGCGTGCAGTTCCCCGACGGCCTCCTCCAGCGTCTCCACCTCGTCGAGGGTGAACGCGTAGTAGGCGCTCTCGTCCCAGTACGGGCGCAGGGTGCCGTCGGGGTGACGGGTGAGCGGGTAGATCAACCCCTGTTCCTCGACGGTCCGTTGCCAGTCGGGGCGGGGTTCGGTCGTACGGCGTTCCACGGCGCGGTCAGCCGCCGGAGCTGTCGTGGCCGCCGCCGAAGCCGCCCCGCTTCACGCTGTGGCCGCCGCCGGAGGAGGAGCCCGAACCGCTGCGCGGCTTGGTGAAGGAGCCGCCGCTGACCCAGCCGGCCTTCTTCTTGCCGCCGTAGTAGTAGTCCGCGTCGACCGCGGACTTGGCCGAGGTGCAGTTCTTGTCGGAGACGACCTGGTAGCCCTTGGCCGCGGTGTAGCTGTCGCGGTCGACGCAGCGCTTGTCGGGGTCGGAGGAGCAGGCGGTCAGGGCGGCGGCCAGCAGGCCCATGCCGCCGAGGACGACCGTGCCCGAGCGCAGTTGCCGGCGCGCGTCTGCCATGTTCGTGCTCCCCCGTGTGATCATCGCTGCATTCCGGTGACAGCCTAGACGAGCGGTTTCGGCCAGGTCCGCCCTGTCACGCACGGCAGGAAACGGACCGTGCCCGGCATGGCACCGACGCTTCGGATCGAGGAATGGCACCGCACCCGGCTCGACCGCCGGTGAGCCAATCCCACTCGCGAGTTGCCTCCCTCCGACGAGGCGAACTGGACCGGCGACTACAGCGTCAACTACCGGCCGCTAGAGCGGCGGGCTTGCACACCGGGCATCACTGGCGGTGATACGGCGGTTGCGTCCAGCCCCACCACGCTGATGCGGTGGTGAGGCAGGGGCCGTGGACGGGGCCCCGCGTCGCCACAACTCCCACGCTCTGGCGCGGATGTTGCGGGAGCTGTTCCGGTCTGCATGATCAACGAATCCGCAGGACCGGCACGCGAACCAAGCCTGACTCACCCGGTTCGCCTTATCAAGGTGCCCGCACTCCGCGCACATGCGCGAGGTGTTCGCCGGATCGACATACACCACCGGCACACCCGAACGACGGGCCTTGTACACGATGAACTGCCCTAGCTGGGCGAAGGACCAGCTGGAGTGGGTGGCCCGTTGGGGCCTTGCAAGCCGTACCCGTTCACGGATGCCCGTCAGCTCCTCCAGGGCGATCCCGCGACCGGTGCGTTCCGCCTCGGCCACCACATGTTTCGCAATCTTGTGATTGACATCTCGCGCCCGCCGCGCCTCCTTGCGACGCCGTTTCTTCAAGCGGCGCTTGGCCGACGGGGTTTTCTTGCTCTGGAGCTTGACGCGCAGCATCCGCTCCCGCAGTCGGATGCGGTTGAGCTCGCGTCCGGCCATGATCTCGCCGTCGCTGGTGGTGGCAATGTTCACGATGCCCAGGTCGATACCGAGAAAGTCCACCGGGTCATCGTTCACCGAGGCTTCGGGGACCTCACATGTGGCCATCAGAAACCACATGCCGTCCCGGCACAACAGGTCCGATTCCCCCTTGCGGTACTGAACGAGTGTCGCAACATGCTCGGAACTCGCCGTGAACGCCACGCCCTTGATCCGCCCGGCCGTCGTCCAAATCGACACTCGACGCTCGGTGATCTGCCAGGACAGCATCCGGTCGTCATACGGCTGCGCGCTGTGTGCCCGGAAGGCGACCGGCTTCCCAGCAGCCTTCCGATACCGCTTCGAGCCAGGCCTGCCCAGGTTCCCAGCCCTCAGATTGGCTTTGAGCGTGGCGTACGCGTCGCAGGTCTTCTTGATGACGTGCTGGGCGGCTTGCGCGCCCAGACCCCACCGCTCCTTCATCTCGCGGTAAGTGTGCTCGCGCAGTGCGAAGTTCCGCTGCACGCCTTTCTCGAATGCCACACCGCTGGCCCAGGTGGCCGCTTCGTTGCACGCCTGCAGAGTCGCCTCAAGCGCCGACGCCTGCGCAGGCGTCGGCAGCAGCCTGACCTGAACCATCAGCTTCACAACTGCCGAACCTACACACACGTACGATCTCCCACCGTACGTCCACCCTTCGCCACCCCTTCGAGTGACACCTTCGCCGTGTGCACGCTCCATTGGCTCGCTGGACACAGCACCCGCCCGATTCATAGCCGACCCTGCGGTGGCGATACCGCGATGCCCCGCTCCACAACGGCCAGGATGCAATTCCTGCCTTCCTCTCGGTCACCGCACACCCCCCTCCCCTACAGTCCCTCTGTGCTCTTCGGAATGGTGTGTGCCCTGGCGGCCGCGATCTGCTTCGGTACGGCGACGGTCCTGCAGGCGATGGCCGCCCGGGCGGCCGGTGACGGTGCCGGCGGCGAGGCCGCGCTGCTGCTGCGCGCGGTGCGGCAGTGGCGGTACGTCGTCGGGCTCGGGCTGGACGGGCTCGGGTTCGTGTTCCAGATCCTGGCGCTGCGCTCGCTCCCGATCTACGCGGTGAGCGCGGCCCTCGCCTCCTCGCTCGCGGTGACCGCGGTGGTCGCGGCGCGGCTGCTGCGGGTGCGGTTGAGCGGGGTGGAGTGGGCCGCGGTGGGGGTGGTGTGCGCCGGGCTCGCGATGCTGGGGCTGGCGTCGGGGCCGGAGGGGGAGCGGGCCGGGACGTCGGCACTGAAGTGGACGATGCTGGGGATCGCCGTGGCGGTGCTGCTGCTCGGCCTGGCCGGCGGGCGGCTGACCGGGCGGGGGCGGGCGCTGGTCCTGGGCCTCGGGGCGGGGTTCGGGTTCGGGGTGGTCGAGGTGTCGGTCCGGCTGATCGACACCCTGCGGCCGGCCGAACTGCTCGCCAATCCCGCGACCTACGCGCTGCTGGTCGGGGGCGGTGGCGCCTTCATGCTGCTGACCTCGGCCCTGCAACGCGGCTCGGTGACCACCGCGACGGCCGGCATGGTCATCGGCGAGACGATCGGCCCGGCCGCGGTGGGCGTCGTATGGCTCGGCGACCGCACCCGCGAGGGACTCGCCTGGCTCGCGGTCCTCGGCTTCGCGGTGGCCGTGGCGGGCGCGCTGGCCCTGGCCCGGTTCGGAGAGGCACCGGCCACGACCGAGGAGACCTGACCCTCCCACCCTCCCGACCACAGACACAGGGCATCCACCGGCCCGCCCGCACGCACCAGGCCGCTCGGTCACACGCGTACGCGCGGGCACCGGTCGATCACACTCACAGGCGCCGAGCACCGCACCCACCGGACACCGGCCGGCCACACCCCGCACGTATCAGGCGACCGCCGGCCCCGCCCGCACGCGCCTGTCCTCAGTCGGTCAGTGCGTCGCGGGTGCGCTGGTAGTGGCGGCGGGCCTTCATGCGGTTGCCGCAGACGGCCATCGAGCACCAGCGGGCCTTGTTGGTTCTGCTGCGGTCGATGAGGAACAGCCGGCACTCCGGGTTGGCACACGGTCGCAGGCGGCCGGGCAGGGTCTGGTGCACGGTGCTCCAGGCCAGGACCGCGTCCGCCGCCATCCGGCGTTCCGCGGGGGCGTCCAGCTGCCACGACACTCCCTCGGGCGAGAGGCGGGGGCGGGAGGTGACGTCCTCCAGGAGCGGGGCCAGTGAGGTGGCGGGGCGGGTGCCGCGCACCACCTCCTGGAGGGCGTCGCGAGCCGCGACGAGGCCGCGGAGTTCGGCCGCGGTTCCGCTGCCGCCGTGCGCCCGCTGCCAGGACCGCGCCGCCTCGGGGTCCGCCAGCAGGTCCTGGGCGACCCCGTTGACCACCGGCGTGCTGTTGAGGAGCTCCAGCAGGAGCGCCTCCTGCTGTTCCGGGTCGGCCACCGCACACCCCTCCTAACCGAATCGACGCATCGTCAGGTTACACGAACAGGCGCGTTCACCTAACCGCTTCACTCACCTTGACAGGTTAGATGCCCCATGCTCGACTGGGATGCGTAACCACTGAAGAACGGCAGAAGGGTTAGGAAGATGGCACCCGCAGTCCACCACCGCACCGCCACCGTCGACGGCCTCGAGGTCTTCTACCGGGAGGCCGGCGACCCGGAGGCCCCCACGGTCGTCCTGCTGCACGGCTTCCCGACCAGCTCGCACATGTTCCGCAACCTCGTCCCGGCGCTCGCGGACCGGTATCGCGTGATCGCCCCCGACCACATCGGGTTCGGCCAGTCCGCGATGCCCGCGCCCGGGGACTTCCCCTACACCTTCGACGCCCTCACCGACGTCACCGCGGGCCTGCTGCGGCAGCTGGGGGTCGCCCGGTTCGCGATGTACGTCCAGGACTACGGCGCCCCCATCGGCTGGCGGCTCGCCCTCCGGGACCCGGACCGGGTCGCCGCGATCGTCACCCAGAACGGCAACGCCTACGAGGAGGGCTTCGTCAAGCCGTTCTGGGACGGCGTCTTCGCGTACGCCGGCAACCCGGGCCCGGACACGGAGGCCCCGATGCGGGGCGCGCTGACCCTGGAGAGCACCCGCTGGCAGTACCTCAACGGGGTCGCCGACCCGAGCCTGGTCAGCCCCGACAACTGGGTCCACGACCAGGCACTCCTGGACCGGCCGGGCAACGACGAGATCCAGCTCGGGCTCTTCCGCGACTACCCCACCAACGTGGACCTCTACCCGAAGGTCCACGAGTACTTCCGCGACTCGCAGGTCCCGCTGCTCGCGGTCTGGGGCAAGGGCGACGAGATCTTCGGCCCCGCGGGCGCGGAGGCCTTCCGCCAGGACCTGCCCGACGCCGAGATCCACCTGCTCGACAGCGGCCACTTCGCCCTGGAGAGCCACCTCGGCGTCATCACCGAGCACATCCGCGGCTTCCTCGGCCGCACCTTCGCCTGACGCGCCTCACCCGACGCGCTCACCCCATCGCGGCCGTGATCCCGTCCCACAGCCGGGACCTGGCCTCCAGGGCGACGAGAACGGTCTCGGTGGCCTCGCGCCACCGGGTGTCGTCCGTGCCGCACAGGTCGGCGACCATCTGGAGGGCCATGGGGGTGTGCTCCTCGCCGTCGACCTCGATGTGCCGGGCGAGGTAGTCCCGGAAGAGCGGGAAGCGGTCGGTGCCCTCCTCCCGGATGACCTGGTCGAACATGTCCGGGATCAGGTCCTCGCGGGAGAAGGCGAAGGCGGCGGCCCGGCAGTGCAGCGGGCGGTCGGCGATGATGCCGAAGGTGGTGCGCACGAACTCGGCGGCCGGCGCGGGCACCTGGGCCACGCGCAGGGCCGCCGGCACGTCGTGGCCCTCGGTGAGGAGCGCGACGAAGGTGTCGACGGGGGCGGTGTCGGCGTCCGCCTCCGTCATGGCGGCGCGGTAGAGCTCGAAGTGGCTGGTGAAGCCGCCGTTCAGGGCGTCGCTCTCCTCGACCAGCACGATGTCGTTGACGAGCCTGCGGGCGACCGCGGAGCCGCGGGGCACCCAGGGGACGTCGATACAGGTCAGCTCCTGCTGGAGCGACTTGAGCAGGGACATGAAGTCCCAGACGGCGAACACGTGGTGGGCCATGAACGTGGCCAGGTGTTCCCGGTCCGATATTCGCTGGTAAAGCGGGTGCGCGGTCACTTCTTTTCGCGCCGGTTCGATCACGGAACGCGCCTGATCGATTGCCTGTCGACCCTCTTCGGTCAAATTCCAGACGTACCTCGACATGGCGGCCTCCTTCGTTCTGGGACGGCGATCGTGCAACTTTCACGACCGACCCGGCAAGCACTTTCCGGAATCAGTGAGAGTTGCCTCATGCAGCCGGCGGCAGAACACAGCAAGCACACAGAAAGCGCTATAAAAAGTCACGATCCGGACAGCCAGAAAAACTCGTTGAAACTTTGAACGCGAGTTGTGTCCATTGCGTAAAGGACACCGTGACCAGTAATCCCGTCACCGTCACCGTGGCCTATCACGTGATGCCGGGTCGCGAGGCCGACTTCCACTCGTGGGGGTGGGCCATGCTGGGCGCGAGCGCCCGCCGGCCGGGGTTCCTCGGCGGTGGCGTCCTAGTCGACCAGGAGACGGAATGGCATGTCGTGTATCGCTTTGCCACCGAGGACTCGGCGCTGGCCTGGGAGAACTCCCCAGACCGCGGCGAGTGGGAGACCCGCGCGGACGGCATCGCCCGGCCCACCGGGCGCCGTAGCGTACGCGGGTCGAAGGAGTGGTTCGACTCGCTGGCCGGGCCGCCGCCCGTGCCACCGCCGCCCACCCCACCGGCGAAATGGAAACTGTGGTTCATCAACATGAGCGCGGTGTTTCCGCCGGTCCTGCTCTTCAACATCATCGTGATTCCGCATCTCGGCGGCCTCAATCCGCTCATCCGCACTCTGCTGCTCTGCCTCTGCGTGACAGCGCTTGTCACGTGGATTCTCATGCCGCGACTTCAGCGTTTCTTCAAGAAATGGCTGTACCCCCCGCTCCAGGCGCTGCGTGGGCGGCACAAACGACGGGCCGCATAGGCCCGGGAACGACCCGAGGGAGGTGGGCGGGTGAAGACCCTGCTCATCGACAATTACGACTCGTACACCTACAACCTGTTCCAGCTGATCGCCGAGGTCAACGGCGAGGAACCGGTGGTGATCCGCAATGACGAGCCGGCACCGCCCGCTCTCGCGGAGTTCGACAACGTGGTGGTGTCGCCGGGGCCCGGGCACCCGGGCGACGGCCGCGACTTCGGCATCAGCGCCCGGGTGATCGCCGAGGCCACGGTCCCCGTGCTCGGGGTGTGCCTGGGCCACCAGGGCATCGCGCTCGGGGAGCGGGCCCGGGTGGCACCCGCCCCGCAGCCGCGGCACGGGCACCTGACCCGGGTGCGGCACGACGGGCAGGACCTCTTCGAGGGGCTGACCCAGGGCTTCACCGCCGTCCGCTACCACTCCCTCGCGGTGCACGAGCCGCTGCCCGCCACGCTGGAGGCCACCGCCTGGGCCGAGGACGGCGTCCTGATGGGGCTGCGCCACCGCGAACGGCCGCTGTGGGGCGTGCAGTTCCATCCCGAGTCGGTACTCACCGAGTACGGCCACCGCATGCTGGTGAACTTCCGCAACCTCACCGCCCGCCGGGCCCGCAGAGCGCGCACCAAGAACACCGCGGTCCCGCCGGCCGAGGCCGCGATCCCCCGGCCGAGGACCCCGGCGAGCACGGCCGTCGTCCCCCGCCCCCGCCACGCCGACGTGCCCGCGTACCGCCTGCACACCCGGCAGATCGCCGGCGCCGTCGACACGGAGGCCGCCTTCACCCGCCTCTTCGCCGCCTCGCCGCGCGCGTTCTGGCTGGACAGCTCGCTCGTCGAGGAGGGCCGCTCGCGCTTCTCCTTCCTGGGCGACGACAGCGGCCCGCTCGCCGAGTTCGTGCGGTACGACGTCACGGCCGGCCGGTGCGAGGTCGAGCGGGCCGGACGGCCGCCGCGCAAGGTGTCCGCGAGCGTCTTCGACTACCTGAAGCGGCAGTTGGACAGCCGCCGGGTGGACGCCGACGGGCTGCCCTTCGACTTCACCGGCGGTTACGTCGGCTACTTCGGCTACGAGACCAAGGCCGACTGCGGCTCCCCGAACCGGCACCGGGCCGACACCCCGGACGCCTGCTGGCTGTTCGCGGACCGGCTGATCGCCGTGGACCACGAGGCGGACGTCACCTACGCGGTCTGCCTGGCCGAGAACTCCCCGCAGGCGGCACGGGCCGCCGCCGAGTGGCTGACGGACACGCTGGCCCAGCTCAGCTTCCTGGCCCCGGCCGGGCCCCGGCAGGCGCCGCCCGCCGCCGCGGAGCCGGACCTGGCAGCCGCCGAGCCCTGGCTGGTGCGCGACCGGGCCACCTACCTCGCCGACATCGAGGCCTGCCGACGGGAGTTGCGGGCCGGCACCAGCTACGAGATCTGCCTGACCGAAGCGGCCCGGCTGCCCGCCCCGGCCGACCCGTACGCCTTCTACCGTGAGCTGCGCCGCGTCAACCCGGCGCCGTACGCGGCCTTCCTGCGCTTCGGCGACCTGGACGTGGCCGGTTCCTCGCCGGAGCGGTTCCTGCGGATCACCCGGGACGGGGTGGCCGAGGCGAAGCCCATCAAGGGGACCGCGCCGCGCGGGGCGACCCCGTTCGAGGACGCGCGGCTGCGGGACGCGCTGGCGGCGGACGCCAAGACCCGCGCCGAGAACCTGATGATCGTCGACCTGCTCCGCAACGACCTGGGCAAGGTCTGCCGTACCGGAACGGTCCGGGTCCCCCGCCTCATGGCCACCGAGTCGTACGCGACCGTGCACCAGCTGGTCTCCACCGTGACCGGACGGCTGCGGGCCGGGACGGACGCCGTGGACTGCGTGCGCGCCTGCTTCCCGGGCGGTTCGATGACCGGCGCCCCGAAGCTGCGCACGATGGAGATCATCGACGGTCTGGAGACCGAGGCCCGGGGCGTGTACTCGGGGGCGCTCGGCTACCTCGGGTGCAGCGGCGGCGCCGACCTGAACATCGTCATCCGGACGGCCGTGATGACGGGCGGCCGGATGCAGCTGGGCGCGGGCGGGGCGATCGTCCTGGACTCCGACCCGGCCGCCGAGTACGACGAGATGCTGCTGAAGACGGCCGCGCAGATGCGGGCGCTGCGGGAGCACACGGCGTCGCCCGCGGCCGACCCCGTGGAGGAGGCCACCCGATGACCCAGGCCCCCGCCCCCGCCAACGCCTCGACCGACGCCTCCACCGACGCCTCGGTCCCCGCCGACGCCTCCTCCTCCGACGGCTCCGTCCCCGCCGACGCGTCAGCCCTCACCGGCGGCTCCGCACCCGCCTCCGCACCGGGCGACACGGCCACCGCCGCCACCAGCACCGACACCGCCGACACAAGCGCCACCGCCGACACCGGCACCGCCAACCTCGCCGCCCGTCTCGCGGAGCTCGCCGAGCGGCGTGGCTGGTGCGACCGGGCCGCCTTCCACCAGGGGCATCGCACCTGGACCCACGGCGAGGTGCACGACCTCGGGGCACGGGCCGCGACCGTGCTCGCCGGGCAGGGCGTGGGCCCCGGCGACCGGGTGGTGCTCGCGCTGCCGGACGGGATCGCCTGGGCGGTGGCCTTCCTCGCGATCGCCCGGCTCGGCGCGGTGGCCGTCCCGGTCAACCCGGAACTCCCCACGGCCGACCACGCGTTCATGGCCGCCGACACGGAGGCCGTGCTGTGCCTGACGGGCCCCGGTCTCGAGGACCGTTTCGCCAGACGGGTCCGCCTCGGCGCCGACCAGCTGCTCGCGCTGGCCCCCGCCGCCGCACCGGCCCCCGCCCACCCGGTCGGCGCGGACAGCCCGCTGTACGTCCAGTACACGTCCGGGACGACGGGCAGGCCCAAGGGCGTCGTCCACACCCACGCCCACCCGGCCGCGTACCACGACCTGATCGGGCGGCGGCTGCTCGGGATCACCGAGGACGACGTGACCCTGTCGGTGTCCGGGCTGTACTTCGCGTACGGCTTCGGGAACGCCTTCGTCTTCCCGCTCTTCTCGGGGTCCAGCGCCGTCCTCGCGGACCGGCGTCCGAACCCGGCCACCGTGGACGAACTGATCGCCCGGCACCGGGTCACCCTGCTGTACTCGGTGCCGTCCGCCTACGCGGCGCTCGTCGCCGACCGGGGCACCGGGCACCAGGGCTGCTTCGCCTCGGTACGGGCCGCGGTGTCGGCCGGCGAAGGGCTGCCGGACGGGCTCGGCGACCGGGTCACGGAGCTGCTGGGCGCCCCGGTCCTGGAACAGATCGGCTCCACCGAGGCCGGGCATGCCTTCTGCGCCAACGGCCTGTCCCACAACCACCCCGGCACCGTCGGCCGCCCCGTCCCCGGCTTCGAGGTGGAGCTGCGCGACCGCGACGGGCGGCCGGTGCCGGACGGCCACGAGGGCGAGCTGTGGGTGCGCGGGCCGACGGTGACGCCCGGCTACCTGAACCGGCCCGAGGACACCGCGCGCACCCTCGTCGACGGCTGGCTGGCCACCCACGACCGGGCGGTCCGCGAATCCGACGGCGCCTACCGGCACCTGGGCCGCAGCGACGACATGGAGATGGTCGGCGGGATCACCGTCTCCCCGCTGGAGGTGGAGGCCGTGCTGCGCACCCATCCCGGGGTGCGCGAGGTCGCGGTGGCCGCCGTACCGGACGGGACCGGCACGGGACGGCTGCGTGCCTTCGTCGTCCCCGCCGTCGTCCCGGCGCCGGACGGGCTGCCGGACGAACTGCTGACGCTGGCCCGGCAGCGGCTGGCCGCCTTCAAGGTCCCGCGCAGCGTCAGCCTGCTGCCCTCCCTGCCCCGCACGTCGTCGGGGAAGCTCCGCCGCCATCTGGTCCGCCGGGGCGCGTGGTGACCATGACTGAAAGGACCGTCTCCATGCAGGAGTCCCTGATCGGCGACCGCGGCTTCTACCTCGGCCCGCTCTTCCGCCGGGCCGCCGACCGGCACGGCGGGGTGTTCGTCACCCTGGACCGGCCCCTGGACACCCACCCGGACCTCGGCGTCCGGCTGAGCTACCCGGAACTGGCCGACGCCGTCGAGGAGTTGTCGGCACGGCTGTGGGCGGCCGGGGTGCGGCCGGCCGAACAGGTCGTCGTGCACAAGACCGACAACGTCGACATCGTGCTGCTGACCTGTGCCGCCTCCCGGATCGGCGCGGTGCCCGTGCTGCTCTCCCCCGCGCTGGCCGGCGAGACGGTCGGCAAGCTGCTCGCCCGGCTCCGGCAGCCGTGGCTGGTCACGGACGCGGCGAAGCTGGCCGGCCTGGAGGTCAAGGGCCTGGTCCGGCAGACGCTCACCGTCGACAGCGTGCCCGGTGTGGTGTCCCTGGCGGAGCACACCGGTGCCGAGGTGCCGTCCGCGGTCCGGCTGCACCCGCGCGAACCCGCCCTGATCACCCACAGCTCCGGTACCACCGGCGTCCCCAAGCTCGCCGTGCACTGCCCGCAGACCATGTGGAACCGCCTGGTCCCGCAGCAGGCGATGGGCTGGCCCACCCGCGGCGAGGTCGCGGCCCTGCACATGTCCTTCGTGCACTCCCGCTTCTACCACCTGCTCGGCGTCCTGCTGCACTACGGCAGCCCGCTGCTGCTGATCACCGACCCGGACCCGGCGAAGGTCGGCCCGATGCTGGCCCGGCACCGCCCCGGCATCGTCGAGACCCACCCCAACACCTTCGTCCTGTGGGAGGAACTCGCCGACGCGCCCGGCGCCCCGCTGTCGCGCGTGAAGTCGTACGGCTCGACGTTCGACGCCATCCACCCGCGCACGGTACGACGGCTGCTCGACGCCTCGAAGCGGCGCAGCCCGTGGCTGCTCCAGCTGTACGGGCAGAGCGAGACCGGGCCGGTCGCCTTCCAGTGGTTCACGCGTCGGAGCGTGGCCCGCGCCGACGGGCGGCGGGTCGGGATCGGGATCCCCGGCTTCACCAGCGTCCGCGTCACCGGCCCCGACGGACAGCCCGCCGCGCCCGGCACCCCCGGCCGGATCGAGGCCCGTACCCGGGGCCGCATCCTCACCTACCTCGGCGCCCGCGAGCAGTACGAGCGCCAACTGGACGGCGAGTGGTGGCAGATGGGCGACATGGGCTACCGGAACCGGCTGGGCGCGCTGTACCTGATCGACCGGGAGATCGACCGGATCGACTCCGTGCACAGCAACCTGGAGGTCGAGGACACCCTCATGGACCGCCTCGACGAGTTGCGCGAGGTGGTCATCGTGCCGGGCGCGGACCGGGAGCCGGTGCCGGTGGTGTGCGTGCGCGGGGAACGGCCGCTGGACCCGGAGCGCTGGAAGGCGGCGACCGCCGACCTGCCGGCGATGGCGGAGCCGCGGCAGTGGCGGTTCGAGGAGCTGCCGATGACGGCGACCTGGAAGGTGAAGCGGGTGGAGATCACCCGGATGCTCGCGGCGGGTGTCCGCGCGTGACCCCCGTCGTCGTGGTCGGCGCCGGCCCGGTGGGTCTGTCGGCGGCGCTCGCGCTCCGCGCGCACGGGCTGCCGGTCATGCTCCTGGAGGCGGACCCCGAGGACCGCGAACGGCCGGGCAGCCGAGCCCTGTTCGTGCACCGCGAGACCCTCGCGCTGCTCGACGGGATGCGGCCGGGGCTGGCCGAGGAGATCACCTCGTACGGACGGACCTGGCACACCCGACGGACCCTGTACCGGGGGCGGGAGGTGTACTCCCGCACCTTCCCGCCCCCGTCCGGCCGGCCGCCCTTCACCAGCCTGCGTCAGGTGGACACCGAACGGTTCCTGCGGGAGGCGTGCGCGGCGGCGGGCGTGGAGTTCGTGTGGAAGGCCCGGGTGATCGGCGCCCGCACCACCGCCTCGGGTGCCGCCCTGAGCTGCGCGGACGGCCGGGAGCTGAGCTGCGAGTACGTGATCGCGGCGGACGGCGCGCGCTCCGCCGTCCGGGCCGGGCTCGGCATCCCCATGGAGGGCACGCACGGCGAGGGCTTCCACGTGGTCGTCGACGTCGCGGACCGGCCGGACGCCGAACTGCCCCTGGAACGCGTCTTCCACTACGAGCACCCCGGTGTCGGGGGCCGCAGTGTGATGCGAGTGCCGTTCACCGGAGGCTTCCAGGTCGACCTCCAGTGCCACGCCCACGACCGGGCGGAGGAGTACGGCACCGAGGAGGCCGTCCGCCGCTGGCTGCCCGGGGTGGTCGGCGACGGCTACGCGGACCGGATCCTGTGGGTGTCGACGTACCGCTTCCTGCGCAAGGTCGCGGCCTCCTTCACCGACCCGCACCGGCGGGTGCTGCTCGCCGGGGAGGCCGCCCATCTCTTCCCGCCGTTCGGGGCGCGGGGCATGAACAGCGGGATCGCGGACGCGGCAGCCGCGGCGGAGGCCGTCGCGAACGGCACGGTGGCGGAGTTCGCGGCGGTACGGCGGGCCGCCGCGATCTTCAACAGCGAGGCGGCCGGGGCCGCCCTGGACCAGCTGCGGCCCCGGCGCCGGATGGTCCGGCTGCGGCAGCGCGCGGCGGCGGCGCTGGCGCCGGTCGTGCCGTCCTGCGGATCCTGGCTGGAGCACGCCCCGTACGGCCCGCGGGGCGGGGCGGCGGCGCTGTCGGGCCGCAGATACTGAGCGCGGCGAAGGAGGAGCCATGACACAACCTGCGGTGGCGGAAGGCGTGTTCGCGTGGTCACCGGTCGCCGGACTGCGGCCGGTCGCGGACGCGGACGAACCGCTGCTGGTCGCGGACTCCTGGCTGGTGCGGGACGGCAGGGTGCGCGCCCTCGACCGGCACCGGGACCGCTTCGTACGGTCCTGCGCCGAGTGCGAGGGGCCGCCGGAGTACCGGCTGCTGGAGTTCTGGCGGGCCATGACGGCCGCGCTGCCCCGCACCGGCACCTGGTTTCCCCGCGTCGAACTCACCCCCCACCACGTACGGCTGCGACTGCGGCCCGCCCCGCCGCTCGGCACCACGGTCGAGGTCTGGGCGGCCGGCCAGCCGGACCCGCGCACCGTGCCCCGCCGCAAGGGCCCCGACCTCGGCGCCCTGGCCCGCCTCCGCGCCCGGGCGGCCGAGGCGGGCGCCCAGGAGGCGGTGCTGGTGACCCCGTCCGGGGTGGTCCTGGAGGCGGCCACCACCACCGTCCTGTGGTGGGAGGACGACACCCTGTGCCTCCCACCGCCCCGCCTCCCGGTACTCCCCGGCGTCACCCTCGCCCTGATCCAGGAGCGCGCCGGACACACCGGCATCCGCGTCGCCCACCACGAGCGGACCCTGGCCGAGCTGACAGACCGCGAGGTGTGGCTGGTGAACGCCCTGCACGGAATCAGACCGGTGACGAGGTGGGTGGGCGGCCCGATCGAGGCCGGTACGGCAGCACGGGCACCCGGGTGGCAGAAATGGCTCGACGAAGAAGCACCGACGCCATTGGCGCCCCTTTAGGGGCGCGGGGAACTGCGCGACCAGCCCCCACGCACCCGCAGCCGAAACACACAAAAAAACCGGTCCGGCGATAATCCACCGGACCGGATATTAAGCTGCTTTTTATTAGGCTCGCTTCGGCTGATAAGCCCCCGGCACCATGCGCGTGGCGATGGCCGTGCGGTTGTAGGCGTTGATGACGACGGCCACCCAGATGAGCGCCGCGACCTGCGCCTCGTCGAAGGCCCCGGCCGCCTCGGCGTACACCGCATCCGGCACATGGCCGTCCGCGACGAACGTCACGGCCTCGGTCAACGCCAGTGCGGCCCGCTCCCGTTCACTGTAGAACGGCGTCTCCCGCCACGCGTCCAGCGCATAGATCCGCTGCTCGGTCTCGCCCTGCGCGCGAGCGTCCTTCGTGTGCATGTCGAGGCAGAACGCGCAGCCGTTCAGCTGGGAGGCGCGGATTCTGACCAGTTCGAGGATTTCCGGTTCGACCTTGGCATCCTGGGCCGCGGTGACGGCCGCGGCATGCAGGGAACCCATCGCCGAGGAGACGTCCGGGGTGATTTTCTTGAGGGCCACACGGGAAATCTGTTCGCCATTGCTCATGAGACAGACTCTAGCCTCCGTAATTCAATTACGGGGCCCGTTGTCCGGGAATTCAGGCGACGCCGGTCACAGTCGGGTCGGACAGCACCGTGCACAGGATCTCCAGCGCACCCGACCAGGCGTGGTCGGGCGGGGTGCCGTAGCCGAGGACGAGGGCGTCCGGGGCCTCGACGGCGGCCCCGGGATGGCGGTGGCGCGGGACGAGACCCTCGACGGCGAGGCCGCGTTCGGCGGCGGCCCGGACCACGCGGTGCCGGGTGCCGGGCGGCAGCCGCAGCACGACGTGCAGGCCCGCCGCGATACCGGTGACCAGGATCGCGGGGGCACGCTCGGCGAGGGCCCTGACCAGGTCGTCCCGGCGCCGCCGGTAGCGGGAGCGGGCCGCCCGGACGTGGCGGTCGTAGGCGCCGGAGGTGAGGAACTCGGCCAGCGTCAGCTGGTCCGGCGCCCCGCAGGTGTCCACGCCGCCCTTGACCGCCGTCACCTCCCGGGCCATGGCCGGCGGCAGCACCATCCAGGCCAGCCGCAGCCCGGGCGCCAGGGACTTGCTGGCGGTGCCCAGGTAGACCACCTCGTCGGGGGCGAGGCCCTGGAGGGCGCCGACGGGCCGGCGGTCGTAGCGGAACTCGCCGTCGTAGTCGTCCTCCAGGACCAGGCCGCCGGTGCGCCGGGCCCAGTCCACGACGGCCGCCCGCCGGTCGTGGTGCAGGGCCATGCCCATCGGGAACTGGTGGGAGGGGGTCAGCAGGACGGCGGCCGGGCCCGGGGCCAGCTGCGTGGTGTCCGTGCCGAGTCCGTCGAAGGGCAGCGGGACCTGGCGGAGACCGGCCGCCGTGAGCAGCTGCCAGTGCTCGTCCAGACCGTACGACTCCACGGCGACGCTGTCCGCCCCGCGGGCCCGCAGTACCCGGCCGAGCAGGCTCAGGCCGTGCGAGAACCCGGCGCAGACCACGATCCGTTCGGGGTCGGCGCGCACGCCCCGGGCACGGGCGAGGTAGGCGGCGAGCGCGGTGCGCAGTTCGGGACGGCCCCGTGGGTCGCCGTAGCCGAAGGCCTCGTTGGGGGCGGCGGTGAGGGCGCGGCGGGCGGCCTTCAGCCACTCGGTGCGCGGGAAGGCGGAGACGTCGGGGAAACCGGCGCGCAGGTCGTAGGCGGGCCGGTGGGCGGCCGGGTCCGCGGGGGTCTCCGCGTGCCGCACCGGCGTCACGCCGGCCGCGACCCGGGTGCCGGAGCCCTGCCGGGCGGTGAGCCAGCCCTCGGCGACCAGGTCGGCGTAGGCGTCGGCGACGGTGTTGCGGGCGATGGCCAGGTCGGCGGCGAGGGAGCGGGAGGAGGGCAGCCGGGTGCCGGGGACCAGCCGGCCGCTGCGCACGGCCTCGCGCAGCGCGTCGGTCAGGCCCCGGCGCAGGCCCGGGCCGGCCGCCGGTTCCAGGTGGAGGTCGATCCCGAGAGTGGCCCATGCTTTCTCCATGGAAATGGACCATACCTCTGGGCTGCCTTCTCCCTAGGCTGGCGTCATGACCACTGAGGAAACGACTCACTACGTCCCCGAACACACCCCCCGCCTCGCCTGGGCCCAGCACGCGCCCGAGGTCTACAAGGCGATGGTCCGCCTGGACGGAGCCGCCCGTAAGGGCCTGGACGCCAAGCTGTTCGAGCTGGTGAAGATCCGTGCCTCGCAGCTCAACCACTGCGCGTACTGCCTCGACATGCACACCAAGGACGCGCTGGCGGCGGGCGAGAGCGTCGAGCGGATCGTCCAGCTCAGCGCGTGGGAGGAGTCGAAGCACTTCTACACCGCGCAGGAGCTCGCCGCGATCGAGCTGACCGAGGCGATCACCGTACTGACCGACGGTTTCGTGCCGGACGAGGTCTACGAGCGGGCCGCGAAGCACTTCGACGAGGTGCAGCTGACGCAGCTGATCGCGTCGATCATCGTGATCAACTCCTGGAACCGGTTCGCCGTGACGACCCGCATGGTCCCCGGGCACTACACGCCGGGACAGCACGGGTGAGACGGCGAAGGCCCCTCGCCCGCCGGGCTCGGCGGACCAGGGGCCATCGCGTCGCGTTCGGACCGGGCCCGCTGCGGCGGGCCCTGCGGTCACCGGACGCGCTCGCGCACTAGACGTACGACGCGCTGCCCGTCCCGGGGCGGAAGCGGCGGTACAGCACCGCGCCGGCCGCCAGCGAGGCGAGGCTCACGGCGGCCGGTGCCCAGGGGCTGGCCGCTCCGGTCTGGGCGAGCGTCTCGTTCGTCCGCTGCCGCACGACGGTGGTCCGCGGGTGCGACGGGGCCGGGTGCTGCGGCTCGTGGTGCACCCGCGGCGTGGTCGGTGCGGGCGCGTCGGGATGGTCGTCCGAGCCGTAGGACGACTCGTTGCCGAAGACCGGGTTGAGGACGCCCACCAGGTTCGCGCTGTTGCCGCTGAGGTTCACGGGCACATCGAGCGGGATCTGGACGAGGTCGCCGGAGAGAACTCCCGGCGAGTCGTGGGCGGTTCCGTCGGCCGTGGCCCGGCCCGACGTCGTGGAGCCCGTCTTCCCCGGCGCCTTGTGCCCCTCGTTGGCGCACTTGTTGCCCATCGCGGGGTTCAGCAGCCCGACCACGTCCACGGTGTTCCCGCACACGTTGACCGGGATGTCCACCGGCAACTGGATGGTGTTGCCGGACGCCACTCCGGGCGAGCCGCTCGCGGTGCCCTCCGCCGCGGAGTCGGCGTGGGCCGTCCCCGCGACGGCCATCGCGCCAGAGGCGACGGCCATGGCGATCACACTGTTCCGGGTAACCCTTTTCATGGGGTACCTGCCCTTCCAGACGCGTCGCGGGCAGTCACCCGGACTCGGTGAAACGTTGGGAGATGGGGTCAGGAGAGAAAAAGAGGAGAAGCGAGGAGAAGCGAGGAGAACGGAAGGGACGGGGCGGCCTGTCAGGTCAGAGCGCCTGGTTGTTGCAGCCCATGTCCGAGCCGAGGTGGCTCTGCTGCGCACCCGGGTTCCCCTCGCCGTTCAGCAGGTTGCCCGCCAGGCCGGTGAGGGCGCTGATGTTGCCGAGCACCTCGATGTTCATGTCGTGCGAGCGGCACTCGGTGCCCTGGGTGACGTCGATGTCGTGGCCCGGCTCACCGTGGGCGAAGGCGGTGCCGCCGCCGAACGAGCCGACGCTGCCGAGCACGGCGGCGCCGACGAGGACCGCCTTGTGGAACTTGCGCATGGATTCTCCGTTGGTCGAGCGGACGGTGATCCGCTGCGGGTCGATGGGAAGGTGCGGACGGCGGCGGGAGCGCGTCAGCCGAGGCGGGGAAGACCCAGCTGGCCGACGGGCGGTGCCGCGACCTGGCCGAGGCCGACCGGCGCGAGGCCGGGCACGCCCGGCGCCCCGAGGACGGGGTTGATGAGCGGGTTCACCTGCGGGTTCACCTGGGGGTTCACCTGCGGGGTGACGCGCGTCGGGCCTTCCGGGGCGTAGCCCTGCGGGACCGCCAGCTGCGGGGCGACCTGCGGCATGACCTGGGGCATGACCTGCGGGACGACCTGCGGCGGCGCGGGCTGCGGCTGGGGCTGGGCGTACTGCGGCTGCGGGGCGTACTGCGGCTGCGGCTGCGCGTACACGGGAGCGGGCTGCGGCTGGGCGTACTGCTGGGGCGGCGGCGCCTGCTGGTACTGCGGCTGGGGGGCGGCCTGCTGCTGCGGGTACACGGGAGCCGCGGTGGCCTGCGCCGAGCCCTGCGACGAGGCCGAGGCGGCGGCGTAACCGGTCTGCTGGGGGTACTGCTGGGGCGGCGGCGCCTGCTGGTACTGCGGGGGCGGCGGGGCCTGCTGCTGGTACTGCGGCGGCGCGGCCTGCTGCTGCGGGTAGGCGGGCACGGTGGCCTGGGCCGAGCCCTGGGTCTGGCCTGCGGCGTACGGGGCCTGCGGGGCGGGCGCCGGGGGCGGGGCCTGGGGATACGGCTGGTCCGGAGCCGGCGCCGGAGCGGGACCGCCGTATCCGACGGGAGCGTCGGCATAGCTGACGCCGGCGCCGATGGCGGACAGACCGCCGGCCGCCGCCAGAACGAGCGCGGCCTTGTGAAGCTTGCGCATGAAACCCTCGGCCCTTCGATACCTGGAGATGAGAAAGTCCATTGCGTTCAGTGCGGTCGCGCGTGCAGACGGTGCGGCAATGACACTGCACTTTCAGCAGCGGTACTCCTGAGCAGCACGCGAACTTCGCATCGGAGCCGGCACCGATTCGCCTCGTCTCCTCAGGTCCTCGGCCGCCGCCCTCTCCTCACCGGAACGAGGAATGTCCGGCGATGGTCACGGGAATTCCGAGCCGCGTCACCCAATTGCCGTCACCGATACGGACGTTGCCGCTCATATGCCTTTCGGCAAACGGGTGACACGGCAGCGCGCCCGTATCCGGGTCCGCACGCCTCTCGTTCCCCACGGGGTGAGGGCGAAGGGGTATCCCAGGCGCCCGGGGCGGCGACCGAGCGATAACCGCGCTGCCGCATCAGTCATTTCATCAGGTTCCGTGCACAGATCAAATGAAGAGCCGAGGATTCCATGCGCAAGTTTCGGCAAGTCGCGCTCATCGTCGCAGCAGCCGGCGGTCTGACCGCTGTCGGTGCCGGCCCCAGCTCCGCCGCCCCCGTCTCCTACGGGACCGGACCGACCCCCATGTCGCAGCCGGACGCCCAGGCCGCCGCGGCCACCTCCGCCCAGGCGACCGCGCAGACGTACGGCGCGCCGGCGCCACAACAGGCGCCGCAGCGCGGCACGGAGGTCGCCCCGCAGCTCAACCCCCAGCTGAATCCGCAGATCAGCCCCCAGATCTCGCCCCAGGCCGCTCCGCAACAGGCGCAGGGCGGGCCGGTGGAGCAGAACAACCTGTTCCGTCCGTACCAGGAGTGCAGCCCGCAGTCCCTGCTCGACGCGAACATCCCCGTCGCCCTGCTCGCGGCCTCGCAGACCCGGGGCATCGACTGCACCCAGGCCAACAGCCAGTCGAACGCGCTCGCCAGCGCGCAGCGCCAGGGCTGACCACCGGAAGTCGCAGCCCGGCACCGGCCTTTCGGGACCCACGACCGACAGGCCCGGCCATGGGCATACGACTTTTCGGGTGTTTCTTCAACATGCCGAGGAGAACAGCGCGTCGCTCCCAAATTTGGCGAATTACGTACTAATCTCCCGTAACTGTAAAAAGTCGATCTTCCACAGATCGCAACCCCCCACTCCACGGAGATGACATGCGCAAGGTTCGCAACGTTGCCGTCCTGGTCGCCGCGCTCAGCAGCATCGGCCTCGTCAGCGGCACGGCCTACGCCGGCGGCGAAGGCCACGGGCACGGCGGCGACAAGTTCAACATCACCCAGAGCTCGCACTGCAAGTCGCACGACCTGAACCTCGACGTCCTCGGCGAGGTCGGCCTGCTCAACGGCCTGCTGGGCAGCGCCCTGAACGGTGAGGGCAACCCGGGCGCCCAGGCCACCAACCTCGGTTCGACGATGGGCTGCAACAACAGCGCGTTCTGAGGCTCCGTCCGACGCCGCGGCGCCGGACAGTGAATGGTCCCGGCGCCCGGCGCCGGGACCATTCGTGTGTGTCGGGGTGCCTCCAAGGCACCCAAATACAAAGGTATTCGGCGCGTCGCACGGATATCTCGGGTATTTCGTATCAGCCTTTATGACACAGATCGCGATTTCCCGCAGATCGCATCCACCTCGTTCATCGGAGATGACATGCACAAGCTCCGCACCGCCGCCGTTCTCGTCACCGCATTCGGAAGCTTCGGCCTCCTCGGCGCCGGCGCCGCCCATGCCGACCAGGGCTGGGGCAAGAAGGGCGACGAATTCAACATCCAGCAGAGCAGCAGCTGCAAGTCGCACGACCTGAACCTCGACATCCTCGGCGAGGTCGGCATCCTCAACGGCCTGGGCGGCAACCTGCTGAACGGTGAGGGCAACTCGGGTGCCCAGCAGTCGTCCCTGGGATCGACGATGGGCTGCAGCAACAGCGCGTTCGGCAAGTAGGACCAAACGAAAGTCCCCGGTTTCCCGGCCAACGGCCGGGAAACCGGGGACTTTCGTTTCTGCGGCCCTCAGAACTCGATGTGCGGCCTCTTGAACCCCTTGGGCAGCTCCGCCTTGTTGGAGCAGTCCACGACCTCTCCGACGCCGTGGGAGCCCTCACCCGTCAGCTGGTCATCCGGGAACAGCACGCGCGGCCGGTCGGAGGTCGAGCAGTCCTGCGCCTGCTTGACCACGTGCGTACCGTTCTTGTCGATGCGCGACTCGCTCTTGTGGACGCAGACGGTGCCGCCCTGGGCGGTCGTCCTGCAGTCGTCCGGGGACGGCCCGTCCGCGTACGCGTGCCCGGCGCCGACGCAGAGCGCGGCGAGGCTTCCGACGAGCCCCGTGACGGTGGCGATCTTCCGTGCAGTGAACATGAGTTGCCTTTCTCTGTGACTTCTTCTGTGGCTTGTTCTGCGAAGGGCGAAGCAAAGCAGCCCGGACGCGTACCTCGACGGAGTCGGGGTGCGTCCGGGCTGCCTTCGCCATGGTTGTCACTCAGCACGCCGACGGGTGGACCGAAGCGGCGCCGGTGCGGGGTACCGAGTTCGAGCGGGGTGCGTTTTTACTCGCCACCCTGGTTCTGGTCGTAACCGCCCTGCTCGGGGGCGGAGTTCCCCTGCGCCTGCGGCTGCGCCTCGGGCTGCGCCTGCGGCTGGGCCTCGGGCTGCGCCTGCGGCTGGGCCTGCAGCTGGGCCTGCGGCTGCGCCTGCGGAGCGGCGTAGTAACCACCACCGACGGCCAGGGCGTTGGCCGTCGAGCTGGCCACGGCGGTGATCTGCGGAGGCGCGTCCTCGCCACCGGCGGCGGAGCTGACCCCGGCACCGAGGAAGGAGAGCCCCGCAACCGTCGCCGCTACGAGTGCGACGCGCTGAAACTTACGCATGATTGACCCTTTCTGGTCCAGGCGATAGCGCCCGGCTCGACTACTTAATGTGAGCATATACACACACTCAGTAGTCAACCGGGGATCTACGCCCGCCATGTTGCGCATCAGCCCCGTCTGCCGTATCGGCGCTACCGGCCACCGACCGGAAGGATCCGGCCCATGACACCGAAGGCGTCGCCGGGCGTCTCCGGTTCGTCGCCCCTCTCCACGGGCGCCACCCCGACGGTTCCGGGGGAGCACGTCACCTCGGGCCCGAGCCGCTCCGTCCCCTGACCGAGGACGGCGGGCAACTGCACGGGCTGCACCGGCTTGCAGGTCTCCTGGTGCGGGATGGTCCCGCCCTCGGGAACCTCGCCCCTGATCCGCTGGGTGCAGGTGAGGTTGCCCATGAGATCGTCGGTGCACTTCCCCGGACCCGCCGCGGCGTACGCCGGCGTGAGGCCGGCACAGGCCAGGGCGAGGCCGCCGACGAGCCCCGAGACAGCCGCGATCTTCTTCCCGCTGATCTTCCCGCTGAACATGTGATGCGCTTCCTGTCGAGAGGACACCCGCCGGCTCAGCCGCCGAAAGCCTGGTTGTACTGGCCGCAGTTGGTGTCGAGGGTGTCGGCGAGGCCGAGCACGCCGATCGGGACGTCGTTCTCGGACACCGTCTGCGGGCTGCACTCCTGGTAGGGGCGGTAGTGGTTGGACACCTGCGGCCCACTGTCGTAGGCGTCGGCCACGGCGGGGGTGGCACCGACGGCGGACAGACCGCCGGCGGCTGCCACTGCTGCGATCACGACCTGCTGAAGCTTGCGCATGGAACCCTCGGTCCTTTGCTCATACAGCGAATTGATTGCCTAGCGTGATTGCGTGAACACTAGCAGTAGCGGGATAAGGCGTTCCACAACGGACATCCAACCCGAGGGTGACATAGCAACACATAATCACCTTATGGGCAGGGAGAGTTGGGTCAGGAGAGCGCCAGCTCCGCGGGCCGTCCGCGATCGGGCGCGGGGACGGAGAGGATCAGGTCCCGCAGCCTCTCGACGTACCGCCGCACGTTCTTGTAGGCGATGTCGGTGTCCGGGTAACGGCAGGCGAACCAGAGCCCTTCGTGCAGCCGGTTGACCCAGGCACACACCTGGTCGCCGTACGACACCCGGAGCAGCCCGTACGCCTTCTGGTCCGCCCAGTCCGCCGCACCGGGGATGAGGCGGGCGTCCACGTACGAGATGATCGAGTACATGTCGGGCGAGGTCGGGCGGAAGTCCGTGCCGAGCAGGCGCAGTACGCGGGCCAGCGGGATGCGCGCCAGCGAGCGGTTGGCCCGCAGTTCGGCGCGGACCGTTTCCAGCGCGCCCTCCAGGTCGCGCGCCGCGGGTACTTCGATGGGGGCGCCGCCGACGTACCAGCCCACCGATTCCGACCACGCGGACTTCAGCCGGGTGTGGAAGGGCACGACGGTGCGGTAGACCGGCTGCCCGCCGAGCTCGTGCACGATCAGGCTGGTCGCGGCGAGGATGCCCACCAGACTGCCGCCGTAGGGACGGCAGTACGCCTCGAAGGCGGCGGCGGCCTCCGCGTCGACGAGCGGCTCGCACACCAGCTTCTGGGTCGGCAGCGCGCCACCGGGTTCGAGACCGAGGTCGACGGGGAACTCCGGGAGCCGGCCGCCGCACCGGGCGATGAACTCCCGCCAGCGGGCGACGATCGCATGGGTGTCGTCGATGCCGTCCGCGTTGGCCCGCTCCTGCTCGCAGAAGTCGACGTAACTCCCCACGGAAGGACCGGGGACGGAGGTGCCCGCGACGGCCGCCGCGTACAGTGCGCTGATCTCCTCCGGGAGCCGGTGGATCGAGTAGGCGTCGACGTTGGTGTGGTCGAAGGCCATGTACACGCTGGTGGAGTCCTCGCGTACGACGGCCGTGTAGATGAGGTTCGGCCAGCCGAGCGCGTCCGCCGCGGCGTCGAACCGATCCTGCAGGTACCGGGTGAGCGCCGCCGCGTCGGTGAACTCGCCGACCTCCTCGCGGTGCAGCGACACGTCCTTCCCGGCGAGGGTGAACCGCTGCATCTCCTCCCCGGCCCAGCGGAATCCGCTGCGCAGCGTCTCGTGACGCAGCGTCCAGCCGCGCAACGCCCCTTCCAGCGCGTCGAGATCGACCTCGCCCGGCAGGTCGAAGGCGGCGCCGAGCCAGGTCGGGACGAACAGCCCGTCCTCCCGCACCGACCGGGCCGTCCTGATGTGCGACTCCTGGATGTACGCCGGTGGCCGCGGATCCGGCGGCAGCGCCGCCGCCGCCGCGATCGTCACCGGGCTGAACCTCCACTCGACGAGCCGTCCGGGCCGGATCTCACAGCGCTGGATGTCAGAAATTCGCACGGTGGCTCTCCTTCGCAGAAGACACCAGCTTCGTCAACGACGGCAAGCCGTACGCGCGCGATGATCGCTGTGTCGCCGCGATTTCAGCGGGATGTGTGACATCTCGAACGGACAAGCGCACCACGTCACTCGTACCTGTAGATCCCGCGCACGTCCTCCAGTTCGGCCGGCGTGACGTCCCACGGCGGCAGCCGCTCGTGCCGGGCCACGACCCGGCCGCGCTGCGGGTCGCCCGCGCCCGGGGGCTCGGCGGGCAGGTACGTGTGGCCGGGGTGCCGTTGCTGCCAGCGGGTCCAGAGCAGGTCGACGAAGGAGTGATGCAGCCAGAAGACCGGGTCGTTGACGGACGCGGCGCTGACCATCGCCCCGCCGACCCAGTGGTGCACGCGGTTGTGGTTCTGCCAGGAGACGCTGCCCCGGCCGCTCCCCCAGCCCTCCAGCTTGTTGCGGTAGCCGCGGGTGACGGCCGAGTTCCAGGGCCAGCTGTCGTAGACCGGGTCGGCCAGCGCGAACTCGACCTCGCGCCCGGTCGGCAGCTGGATCGGGGCGCGGGCGTGGCCGAGGTCGCGGGTGAGGTACTGCACGTCGGTCACGTTCTCGGTGATCTTCCAGTGGCCCGCCCGGTACGCGAACGGGCCCGTCATCACCTGCCGGTCCGAGCGCCGTCCGTTGCCGCCGAGCAGATCGTCGGTCCACGGCAGCGCGTCGGCTGTGCGGTCACGGGTCCAGTCCCAGTACGGGACCGTCACCGACGCGTCCACCCGCCGCAGCGCGCGCTCCAGTTCGAGCAGCAGCCTGCGGTGCCAGGGCAGGAAGGAGGGCGCCATGTGGGCGGTGCGCAACCGGTGTTCCCGGTCGGCGGAGTTGTGCGCGATGTGGATCCGTACGAACTCGTCGTACTCACCGCGGCGTTTGACCTCCAGCAGGGCGCCCACGAACCGGCGCCGTTCGGCTCGGGTCAGCTTGTCGACGTTCTTCCGGGTGTAGACCACGTGCGCCTCCCTCGGGCATCGGCCGGAGGGGTAACCGCCGGACACACCGTCGGGTCACCGCCCTACGGCCGGACCGGTGACGGGGCACCGGGCCCGGCGGGCGGCTCAGGACAGCCACCGCTTCCACACCTCGGGGTGGCCGTCCACCCACTTCTTCGCGGCCTCCTCGGGGCTCAGCTTCCGGTCGGCGATCAGCAGGGAGACCTGGTCCTGGTCCTCGGTCGTCCACCTGAACTTCTTCAGGAAGGCCGCCGCCTTGCCGCCGCCGTGCGCGAAGTCGGTGTTGAGGTACTTCTGCAACGGGGTGTGCGGATAGGCGCAGGCGACCTTGGCCGCGTCCGCGTCACACCCTTCCTGGTACGCGGGCAGCCTCACCTCGGTCATGGGCACCTTCTTGAACAGCCACTGCGGTGCGTACCAGTAGGTGAGGAAGGGCTTCTTCTCCTTGGCGAACTGCTTGATCTGGGTGATCTGGGCGGCCTCGGAACCGGCGAACACGACCTGGTAGTCCAGCTTCAGGTTGCTCACCAGCGCCTTGTCGTTGGTGACGTACGACGGTGAGCCGTCCAGGAGTTGCCCCTTGCCGCCGCTCTCGGCGGTGCGGAAGAGCGAGGCGTACTTGTTCAGGTTCTTCCAGTCGGTGATGTCCGGGTGCTGCTTGACGAGATACGTCGGCACGAACCACCCGATGTGCCCGGTGACGCCGAGCTCCCCGCCCCGGCTGATGGTCTTCTTGTCGTCGACGTACCGCTTCTCCTGGTCCGGGTGCCCCCAGTCCTCCAGGATCGCGTCCACGCGGCCCTGGCTGAGCGCGTCCCAGGCCGGCACCTCGTCGACCTGCACGGTGTCGACGCGATAGCCGAGCTTGTGCTCCAGGAGGTACTGGGCGACAGCCACGTTCGACTGCGCGCCGACCCAGGACTGCACGGACAGGGTGACGGTCTTCGCCCCCCGCGCGTCGGCGAACGGCGAGGCCTGCCTGGTCATGTCGGCGGCACCGCACCCGGTGGCGAGCACCAGCACGGAGGCGGCGGCGACGAGTGTCGTACGGCGCATGGTCATGCTCCCTTCTCCGTACGGCGTTCCGTGGGCTGGGTCACCCGGTCGAGCATCAGCCCCAGGCAGACGATGGCGGCGCCGGCCACCAGCCCGGTCGCCAGGTCGCCCTGGGCGAGACCGAAGGCGACGTCGTAGCCGAGGGCGCCACCGCCCACCAGGCCGCCGATGATGACGACGGCGAGGACGAGCACCACGCCCTGGTTGACGGCGAGCAGCAACGCGGGCCGGGCGAGCGGCAGTTGGACCTGCAACAGCTGCTGGCGGCCGGTCGCCCCGAGCGACCGGGCGGACTCCAGGGCGGCCGGGTCCACCTGGCGCAGCCCCTGCGCGGTGATCCGTACGACGGCCGGCAGCGCGTAGACGACGGCGGCGGCCACGGCGGGCGCGCGGCCGACGCCGAACAGCGCGACGACCGGGATGAGGTACACGAACTGCGGCATGGTCTGGAACACGTCCAGGACCGGGCGCAGCGCGCGCTCCACCCGGTCGCTGCGGGCGGCGGCGATCCCGGTCGCGAAACCGAGGACGAGGGTCACGGCGACGGCCGCCAGCACCTGGGACAGGGTGTCGAGCGACGGCTCCCACACCCCCAGCACGCCGATCGCGGCCATCGCGAGGACGGCGGTGAGCGCGGTGCGCCAGGTGCCGATCAGCCAGGCGAGCGCGGCGACCACGAACAGCACCGCCCACCAGGGCAGCCACTGCAGCCCGGAGCGGACGGGGTCGAGGACCCAGGTGGTGAAGTGCCCCGCCCAGTCGGCCGTACCGCCGACCACCGGCACGCCCGAGTACAGGTGCGCGGTCATCCAGTCCACGGCGCGGTTGACCGGTCCGGCGAAGTCCAGTGTCCAGGCGGTGGGCCAGTCGAGGCGGCCGAGGGGGCGGGCGGCGAGCGCGACGGCGACGGTGGCGCCGAGGCCGTACAGGAGGCCGGCGGGGGCCTTCCGGACGTCGGCGCGCTCACCCGCCGCCGCGGTGATGCGGTCGAGGACGACCGCGAGCAGCACGATCGGCACACCGGCGGCGAGGGCCGCGCCGACGTCGACGGAGGCGAGGGCCTGGTAGACGCGGTCGCCGAGGCCGCCGGCGCCGATGACGGAGGCGATGACCGCCATCGAAAGGGCCATCATGATCGTCTGGTTGAGGCCGAGGAGGAGTTCCCTGCGGGCGAGCGGGAGGCGGGCCGTCAGCAGCCGCTGCACGCGGGTGGCGCCGAGCGAGTCCACGGCCTCCAGGACCTCGGGGTCGGCGCCGCGCAGGCCGAGGGCGGTGAGCCGGGCCATGGGCGGGGCGGCGTAGACGACGGTGGCGAGGACGGCCGCGGGGACGCCGATGCCGAAGACCAGGACGACGGGGAGCAGGTAGGCGAAGGCGGGCAGCACCTGCATGGTGTCGAGGACCGGGCGCAGGGCGCGGTTCAGCCGGCCGGAGAGCCCGGCGCCGAGCCCGAGCACGAAGCCCACGGCCACGGAGGCGAGTACGGCCACGACCATCAGCGCGAGGGTCTGCATCGTCGGCACCCACATGCCGAGCACGCCGCAGGCGAGGAACGCGGCGGCGGTCCCGAGGGCGAGCCTGGTCCCCGCGACGCGCTGCGCGACGGCGGCTGCGGCCACGGTGACGCCGGGCCAGCCGACGGCGAGGAGGGTGAGGTAGACGGCGCGGACGGTGAGGACGACGGCGTTGCTGATGTACCCGAAGAAGTACAGGAAGAGGGGGTGGGTGTCCCGGTTGTCGATCACCCAGTTGCTGGCGGAGGAGAGGGGGGCGGAGAGGTCGACGGTGAGGTGGTGGGGCCAGGGGGCGGAGGGCCACTGGGAGTTGGCGACGGGGACGAGGATCGCGGCGGCCACGGCAAGGGCGAGCAGTTTACGGGCGGCCCGGCCGGTGGGGAGCGCCACCCGGCGAGGGCTCGGAACAGTGATCGTCGCCATCAGACGCCCTCCGGGTCGGTGCCGGGCGCGGGGGGTGTCACTTGCCCGCGCTCGCGGGGTACCGCCGCGCCCACCCGTGCCGCCCCAGCGGCACGACTGCCCGCGGCTGAGTCAGCGTCGGCGGCCGGGTGACTTTCCGGCGAGTGCTGCCCGTCCCCACCCAGGGGCGCGGGGAACTGCGCGGCCGGTCGACCACTGCCCGCAGACGACGTGCCGCCGGTGTCGGACTTGGCCACGACGCCGAGGAGCGTTTCCGCGTCGAGTACGCCCACGCATCGGTTGCCGTCCACGACCCGGGCCGGTGCGCCGGCCACCGCGACCGCGTCGATCGCCTCGGCGACCGTCGCGGACGGGCTGATCGCAGGTCCCGACGCGGCCTCCCCGTCCTTCGTCGGCCTCATCGCGGAGCGAACCGTCAGCACCTGCTCGCGCGGGACGTCCCGGACGAACTCGCGGACGTAGTCGTCGGCCGGGGAGCCGACGATCTCCTCCGGGGTGCCCAGCTGGACCACCCTGCCGTCGCGCATCAGGGCGATACGGTCGCCGAGTTTCAGCGCCTCGGAGAGGTCGTGGGTGATGAAGACCATCGTGCGGCCCTCCTCCCGGTGCAGGCGGACCACCTCCTCCTGCATGTCCCGCCGGATCAGCGGATCGAGCGCGCTGAACGGCTCGTCGAAGAGGAGGACCTCGGGATCGGCCGCCAACGCCCGCGCGAGGCCGACCCGTTGGCGCTGACCGCCGGACAGCTGGCCGGGGCGGCGCTGCTCCATGCCGTCGAGCCCGACCTTGGTGACGAACTCGGCGGCCCGCGCGCGCCGCTCGGCCCTGCGGACGCCCTGGATCTCCAGGCCGTACGCCACGTTGTCGAGGACGGACCGGTGCGGGAGGAGCCCGAAGTGCTGGAAGACCATCGCGGCGCGGTGCCGGCGCAGCTCCCGCAGCCGGCCCTTGTCCATCGCGCGGACGTCCTCGCCGTCGATGGCGATCCGGCCGGCCGTCGGCTCGATCAGGCGGGTCAGGCAGCGGACCAGAGTCGACTTGCCGGAGCCGGACAGGCCCATCACCACGAAGACCTCACCCTTGCGCACGTCGAAGGAGACGTCGCGGACGGCGGCCGTGCAGCCGGTGCGGGTGCGGAGTTCGGCCGGCGGCAGGCCGGTCAGCTCGGGGTCCGACGGGACGCGGTCGGCCTGGGGGCCGAAGACCTTCCACAGGCCCTCGACGGAGAAGACAGGGGTCGTACCACTCATCACGCACCGCCCTTCAGGAGGTCCACGGCCCTCTCGCCGACCATCAGCACCCCGATCATCGGGTTCACGGCCGGCATGGCAGGGAAGACGGAGGCGTCGGCGATGCGGATGCCGTCCAGGCCCCGGATCCGCAACTCGGGGTCGACGACGGCCAGTTCGTCGTCGGTCGCGCCCATCTTGCAGGTGCCCGCCGGGTGGTAGACCGTGTGCGCGACCTTGCGGGCGTACTCGCTCAGCTCGGCGTCGCCGACGATCTCCGGGCCGGGGCACACCTCGCGTTTCAGCCAGCCCGCCAGCGGCTCGGTCCTCGCGATCTCGCGGGCGATGCGGATGCCGTCGACGAGGGTGCGGCCGTCGTAGTCGTCCTCGTCGGTGAAGTAGCGGAAGTCGAGCGCGGGCTTCACGGACGGGTCGGCGCTGGTCAGGTGGAGACGGCCACGGCTGCGGGGCTTGGGGATGTTCGGGGTCATCGAGACGCCGTGCGCGGGGCGTTCGTAGCCCAGGCGCTCGGGGTTGTCGGTGAACGGGACCTGGTAGAAGTGGAACATCAGGTCCGGGCCCGGGTGTTCGGGGTCCCGGCGGACGAACAGGCCGGCGTCGGAGTCCATCGCGGAGTTCTCCGGGATCGGGCCGTTCGTCTCCCAGACGATCACCGACTCGGGGTGGTCGAGGAGGTTCTCGCCGACGCCCGGCAGGTCGTGCGCGACCGGGATGCCGAGGGCTTCGAGGTCCGCCGCCGGGCCGATGCCCGAATGCAGCAGCAGGCGCGGGGAGTCGACGGCGCCCGCGCAGAGGACGACCTCGTTCCGGGCGCGTATCAGGAGTTCCGCGCCGTTCTCGGTACGGACGTGCACGCCCTCGGCCCGGGTGCCGTCCAGCTCCAGGCGGTACGCCCAGGTCTCCAGGAACACGTGCAGGTTGGGGCGCTCGTCCAGCACCGGGTGGAGGTAGGCCACCGACGCGCTCGACCGCTTGTTGGTCTCGGGGTGGTAGGCGAGGTCGAAGAAGCCGACGCCCTCGGTGAACGGCCGCCGGTTGAAGCCCTCCACGCGCGGGACGCCCAGCGCCTCCTGGGCCGCGTCGACGAAGTCGCGGGCGATGGCGTTCCGGTCCTTCTCGTCGACCGGGACGATGTTGTTGAGGAGGCGGGCGTAGTAGGCCTCCATCGGCACCGCACCCCAGCCCTTGGCCCCCGCCGCCTCCCACTCGTCCCAGTCGGAGGGCAGCGGCTTGAAGGAGATGAGGGTGTTGTGCGAGGAACAGCCGCCCAGCACCCGGGCGCGGCTGTGCCGGATGTGGGAGTTGCCGCGCGGCTGCTCGGTGGTCGGGTAGTCGTAGTCCAGTTCGCCGCCGAGCAGGCCCATCCAGCGGCGCAGGGTGAGGACGTCGTCGCGGCCCACGTCGCTGGGGCCGCCCTCGATGACGGCGACGGTGACGTCCGGGTTCTCGGTGAGGCGGGAGGCTATGACGGAACCTGCGGTTCCGCCGCCGATGACGACATAGTCGTAGACGTGCGGGGTGTGGGACATGGGGGGTGCTCCAAAAGGCTTCTTACGCACAGCAGTCGGGGGAGGTCGGCCGGCAGTCGGGGGAAGTCGGCCGGCAGTCGGGGGAAGTCGGCCGGCGGTCGGGACAGCTCAGCCGGCGAACCAGCGCACCGGCTTCGGCGCGAGGTTCTGGTAGACGTGCTTGGTCTCGCGGTACTCGGCGAGTCCCGCGGGTCCCAGCTCGCGGCCGGTGCCGCTCCTTCCGAAGCCGCCCCACTCCGCCTGTGGCAGGTAGGGGTGGTAGTCGTTGATCCACACCGTGCCGTGCCGCAGCCGCCCCGCGACCCGGCGGGCCTTCCCGGCGTCCGTGCTCCAGACGGCGCCCGCGAGTCCGTACTCGGTGTCGTTGGCGAGGGCGACCGCCTCGTCCTCGGTGCGGAAGGTCTCGACGGTGAGGACCGGGCCGAAGACCTCCTCGCGGACGACCCGCATCTCGCGGTGGCACTGGTCGAGGACGGTCGGCTCGTAGAAGTAGCCGGCGGCCGGGCGGTCGGCGGACGGTTCGGGGCGCCTGCCGCCCGCGCGGAGCACGGCGCCCTCCGCGAGCGCCGACGCCACGTACCCCTCGACCTTGGCGCGCTGCTGCTCGGAGACGAGCGGGCCGCACTCGACGCCGTCCGCGGTGCCCCGGCCGAGCCGGATCCGGGCGGCCCGGCGGGCGAGTTCGGCGACGAACCGCTCCCGGACGGACTCCTCGACGATCAGCCGGGCGCCGGCCGAGCAGACCTGGCCGCTGTGGATGAACGCGGCGTTGAGGGCCTGGTCGACGGCGGTGTCGAAGCCTTCCGGCGTGGCGCAGGCGTCGGCGAAGACGACGTTGGGGTTCTTGCCGCCCAGTTCGAGGGCGACCTTCTTGACGGTGGGCGCGGCGGCCCGGGCGACCTCGGTGCCGCTGGCCAGGCCGCCGGTGAAGGAGACCAGGTCGACGTCGGGGTGCTCGGCGAGGCGGGCGCCGACGGTGTGGCCGGGGCCGGTGACCAGGTTGGCGACTCCGGCGGGCAGCCCGGCCTCGGCGAGCAGTCCGATCAGCGCGACCGTCGTCAGCGGGGTGAGCTCGCTCGGCTTGACCACGAACGTGTTGCCGGCCGCGAGCGCCGGGGCGATCTTCCAACTCGCCTGGAGGAGGGGGTAGTTCCAGGGGGTGATCAACGCGCACACGCCGACGGGTTCGGCTACGACGACGCTGTGGATGTCGGCCGAGCCGGCGTCCACCACCCGGCCCGCGCCCTCCGCGGCGACCAGGTCGGCGAAGTAGCGGAAGGCGTCGGCGACGCAGTCGATGTCGACGCGGCCCTCCGCCGCGGTCTTGCCCGCGTCCCGGCTCTCCAGGAGTCCGAGCTGTTCGCGGTCGCGTACGAGGAGGTCGGCGACCCGGCGGAGCAGGGCGGCGCGCTCGGCGACGGGGGTCCGGGGCCAGTCGCCGGTGTCGAAGGCACGCCGCGCGGCGGCCACCGCCGCCTCCGCGTCCTTCTCGTCGCCCTCGGCGACCACGGCGAAGGGCAGGCCGTCCGCGGGGTCGATGATCTCGCGCGTCGCGCCGGAGACCGCTGCCAGCCAGTCGCCTCCGGCATGGATGGTCGCTCGTGCCGTGCTGTCCGCCATGATCGGTATTGCCTTCCGTTCCTGTTCGGTGCCCGTGCGTGACATCCGGGTCACACTCGGGGACCGCCAGCACCTGCCCTCGGCCTCGGATTGCATGCGCAATCGTCGGCCGGAAGTGTGCGGCGTCACTGAACAGTCGGACATAACGGCATAAACCGCAGAGGTCAGGGCGTGCTGCCCGCCGACGTGGCGGGCGTGGCGGGCGTGGCGTGCCGGGGCCTGCTCTTGGTCGAGATCTGGCCGACGAGCTCCCAGAAGCAGACCAGGGCGGTGATGGGCGGAATCCCGAAGATGACTAACGACAACAGCGCATGGGAGGAGTGGCTGACGCACAGGGCCACGGCCACGACCGAGGCGGCCAGCACGACGCACCAGGACCGCCGCGCGCTCCGGCGCTGCGCGGTGGCCCGCAGGACGGACAGCGCCGCCACGAACCACGGGCCGTAGACCGTCAGCGGCCAGTACCGCGCCAGCCCCCCGGGGAGCACCGACGAGGCGATGCCGCGCAGCTGCGCGTAGGAGTAGCAGAGGGACCAGGCCAGCATGCACACCGCGCAGAGCGAGACCATCGCGATCAGGAGCGTGATGTGCGTGACGCTCCGGCCGCCGTCGAGCAGGTGGGATTCGTGGCGGACCCGGTGGCGGACGCGGCGGCGGCTGCCCCGGCGCTGGGCCGGCACGTCCAGCAGCGTGGGGGCCGCGGCCACACCGGTCGGCGCGGACAGTATCTGCGCCAGCTCCTCGACCGGGTCCCAGTCGCTCGGCGCGACGTCCGGCTCCGGGGCACCCCAGGCATGGTCGTAGAGACCTGCATGGTCGTAGAGACCGGGATGGTCGTAGAAGCCGGTGTGATCGTAGAGACCCGGCCCCGAGTCGTGCTGAATCCCGTCCATCGCTTACCTCCGCACCTTGCCTCAGAACGCTCCGTACAGATCCGCCATGGTCCGCCGGTATTCATTTTCCATCGTGTTGATTCTCTTCAGGAAATCATCGAGCAAGTCCGAGCATGAAGTGATATCCATACCACCGGGCCAGCGGAGCAGGGTTGTCGGATGATCTTCGGCTGCGCACCAGTCCAATCGCGTCACGGTCACCTAACGACCGCCACACCGGGTGGGATTTGGAGCGTTCGGGGGAATTCCGTCACCCGGAAGAGAAGTTATATAATTCCCACCGGCCCGGCGCCGATGAAATTGCGAATACGCCGGATACCACACTCCGTGAATACTGAATTTAAATGAACGGCGAGGTCACCGCGGACCTCGCGGCCACCAGCTCCCGTACGCAGCCCCGCAGCCAGGCGTGCGCCGGGTCGGCGTCGTGGCGCGGATGCCAGGCCAGGCCCAGCGGGATCGGCGGCAGCGGCAGCGGGACCTCGAAGGTGGCGAGGCCCAGGGTGGTGGCCAACGGGACCCCCCAGGTGCTGATCAGGCCGACCAGATCGGAGTCGCGGAGCACGAAGAGGGAGGCCGGGAAGGTGCCGACGGTCCCCACCACATGGCGTTCCAGGCCGAGTTCGGCCAGCGCGGCGTCGACGGGGCCGTGCAGCTTGCCGCGCCGCGAGACGTTCAGGTGACCGGCGGCGGTCGCGAACCGCTCGGGGGTCACCTCGCCGGTCAGCAGCGGGTGCCCGGACCGTACGACGCCGACCATGCGGTCCTCCTGGAGGTGCTCCACCCGCACCTCGGGCGCGGTGGTGTCGATCGCCCCGACCTCCAGGTCGGCCATGCCCTGCCGCAGGTACGGCAGGTCCACGTGGGCCTCGGCGAGGAAGCGGATGCGGATACCGGGGGCCTCCGCGGCGGCCCTGGCGAAGAGGACGGCGGCATGGGTGCCGGCGATCGCGTCCGGGCCGATGATCGTGAAGGTCCGGGAGACGGTCCGCAGATCGGTGTCCCGGCCCGGCGCGAACAGCGCCTGCGCGCGCTCCACCACCGCGCTCACCTCGGCGCGCACGGCAAGGGCGTGCGGAGTCGGCACCATCCGCCGCCCGGCGCGCACCAGGACGGGGTCGCCGAGCGCCCGGCGGATCCGGCCGAGGGTGCGGCTCATGGCCGGTTCGGACAGGTGCAGCCGGCGCGCGGCCCGCTGCACGCTCTCCTCCTCAAGGAGCACGTCCAGCGCGACCAGCAGGTTCAGGTCGAGGCCCCCGGGAGATCCCACGGATTGCGTCATACGCAGTCGTCCCTTGCAAAGGTTGCACTGGAAAGCAGGTCGGCGCCGAGCCTACGGTGACAGGGCAGCCCCCACCACACCCACCAGCTCCCCGGGAGGAGCCGTGCCCTCGCACGCCCTGAAACGCCCTGTCCTGCTCGTCCTGTGCGCCTGCGTGCTGGTCGCGCAGAGCATGGTCGCCGCCATCAACCTGCTCATCCCCGAACTGGCCGCGTCGTCCCTGCACCCCTCGCACAGCGAGATCCTGTGGACGGTCGACGCCTACGTCATCGCCTTCGCCGCCCTGCTCATCCCGGCCGGCGCGCTCGGCGACCGGTACGGCCGCAAGGGCGCCCTGCTCGCGGGCCTCGCCCTGTTCGCGGCCGGCGCGGCCACCAGCGCGCTCGCGCCGGACCCGGCCGTGCTGACAGCGGGGCGCGGCCTGTCCGGCGCGGGGGCCGCGCTGATCACCCCGGCCACCATGTCGATCCTGGTCCACCTCGCCGCCCCCGAGCGGCGCGCCCGCGCCCTCGCCTCCTGGACCCTGGCGCTGGGTCTGGGCGGCGCGGCCGGCAACCTGGGCGGCGGACTGGTCGGCCAGTTCCTGTCCTGGCGGGCCCTGTTCGCCGCCATGGTCCCGCTGGCCGCGCTGCTCGCCCTGGCCGTCGCCCTGGTCACCCCGCGCACCGAACGCTCCGCGCACAGCAACCTCGACCCGCTCGGCACCCTGCTCCTCACGGCGGGCCTGGTGGCGGTGCTGTTCGGCATCATCGAGGGCACGACCTACGGCTGGACGTCGGCGCCCATCCTCGGCTCCTTCGCGGCGGGCGCCGTACTGACCACCGTCTTCACGCGCCACGCGCTGCGCTCGCCACGCCCCCTCTTCGACCCCCGCGTCTTCGCCTCCGCCCGGCTGCGCTCGGCGTCGCTCGGCACGGCGGCCGGCTTCTTCGGCCTCTTCTCCCTCTTCTTCGTCAACTCTCAGTACCTGCAAGGCGTCAAGGGCTACGACGCGGCCGTGACCGGCGTCGCGATCATGCCGCTGACGATCGGCATGGCCCTGGTCCCGAGGCTCGCCGCCCGCTGGGCGGGCCACCCGCGCGCGGTCGTCGGCGCCGGGCTCGGCCTGATCGGCCTCGGCCTGCTCGGCGCGTCCACCGTCGACGCGGCCACGCCGTACTGGACGTACGCCTGCTGGCTGCTGGTCATCTCGGCCGGCACCGGTCTGTCGATGCCCGCCCTCACCCTCGGCGTGGTCAGCTCGCTCCCGCCGCACCAGGCGGGGCTCGGCTCCGGGCTCGGCACCACGGCCCGGGAGACCGGCGCCGCCCTCGGGGTCGCGGTCACCGGCACGGTCCTGTCCGCGCACGGCGACCTCACCTCCGGGATGGGCCCGGCCCTGCGTACCGTCGCCCTGCTGGTGCTCGCCGCGACGGCGCTCGTGGTGGCCGGATACGGCCGTCGCACCCCGACACGCACTATCGCGTCAGACCCGGAACGCGTACTATCGCGTTCTACCGGCGCCTGAGCAACTCCCCGCACACCCCGGCCCGTTGAGGAGCCCCGATGCCCGCCCTCCTGAGCCCCGTCCTCGACCTGCTGACCCTGCGCGGCACCGTCACCGAGGCCGAGCAGATCACCGCCCGGATGCGCCGGCTGCGCATCGACGGCGACCAGCTCGCCGGCCTCGACGTCCGGCCCGGCCAGCAGGTCCGGGTCCTGGTCGGCGGCCTGACCCTGCGGACGTACTCGGTCTGGCACTACGACCCGTCCGGCGTCGTCGAGCTGTGCGTCCTCGACCACGCCGAGGGCGGCCCCGGCGCCCGGTGGGGCCGGACCGTCGGGAAGGGGGAGCAGGTGCGGCTGCGCGGGCCCGAGGGCACCTTCACGCTGCGCCCCGACGCCGACCACCACGTCTTCGTCGGCGACGAGACGGCCGCGGTCGCCTTCGGCGCGATGCTCGCGGCACTGCCCGAGGAGGCCCGGATCTCCGGCTGCGTCGAGACGGAGACGCCCGCCGACCGGCTGCCCCTCACCCACGCGGAGCGCCTCGACTGGGTGCTCAGGACCGAGACCTCGCTGCCGGAGGCGGTACGCCGGCTCGCTCCCCAACCCGGCGGGGTGGCCTACGTCGCCGGGGAGGCGCGGGCCGTGCAGGCGGTGCGCAAGGTGCTGGTCCAGGAGGCGGGCTGGGACCGGCGCACGGTCCTCACCAAGCCGTTCTGGACGCCGGGCAAGCGCGGGATGGAGTAGCGCCACAGGACGCGGACGGGCCCCGCTCCGGAGGGAATCCGGAGCGGGGCCCGTCGGGGTGCGGGAGGCTCAGATGAGGCCGAGGGCGCGGACCGCGTCGCGCTCCTCCGCCAGCTCCTGCACCGAGGCGTCGATGCGGGCGCGGGAGAACTCGCTGATCTCCAGGCCCTGGACGATCTCGTACGCGCCGTCCTTGGTGGTGACCGGGAAGGAGGAGATGAGGCCCTCCGGGACGCCGTAGGAGCCGTCCGACGGGATGCCCATGGAGGTCCAGTCGCCGTCGGCGGTGCCGTTGACCCAGGTATGGACGTGGTCGATCGCGGCGTTGGCGGCGGAGGCCGCGGAGGACGCGCCACGGGCCTCGATGATGGCCGCGCCGCGCTTGGCGACGGTCGGGATGAACTCCTCGGCCAGCCACTTCTCGTCGCTGACGACCTCGGCCGCGTTCTTGCCGGCGACGGTCGCGTGGAAGATGTCGGGGTACTGGGTGGCGGAGTGGTTGCCCCAGATGGTCAGGCGCTTGATGTCGGCGACCGTCGAGCCCGTCTTCTTCGCGAGCTGGGTCAGCGCGCGGTTGTGGTCGAGGCGGGTCATCGCGGTGAAGCGCTCGGCCGGTACGTCCGGGGCGGCGGCCTGGGCGATCAGCGCGTTGGTGTTGGCCGGGTTGCCGACGACCAGGACCTTGATGTCGTCCGCGGCGTTGTCGTTGATGGCCTTGCCCTGCGGCTTGAAGATGCCGCCGTTGGCCTCCAGCAGGTCACCGCGCTCCATGCCCTTGGTGCGGGGGCGGGCGCCGACCAGGAGGGCCACGTTGGCACCGTCGAAGGCGACGTTCGGGTCGTCGGAGATGTCGATGCCCTGGAGCAGCGGGAAGGCGCAGTCGTCGAGCTCCATGGCGGTGCCCTCGGCGGCCTTGAGCGCGGGGGTGATCTCCAGGAGGCGGAGCCGGACCGGCACGTCCGCGCCGAGCAGCTGGCCGGAGGCGATGCGGAAGAGCAGGGCGTAACCGATCTGGCCGGCCGCGCCGGTGACGGTGACGTTCACGGGAGTGCGGGTCATGGCGTTCTCCGTATGACAGCTGGCGGTGGGCGTCCTTGCCCTGGGTGCCCTGGGGTGCGGACGTACAAATGATCGATCTCTTGGCATCAAGAGATCCACCGGTCAGGCTATCGCGCATCAAGGATGCCGGAGGGCGAGGGGTCCGTGTGGCTCAGCCCACAAAAGAGGCGGCCGCCTGTCCGGGAGAGGTGAGACAGGACGGCCGCCACTCGGGGGTACCGGTTTCCGGACTCCCGTGGGGGGATACCTGTCGCGTGCCCAGGATGGAAGCGGGCATTCCTGTGTGCCGCCGATTTCTTCGCGGGCCGGCGTTGCCGCGAGGTCCGGGGGCTGCCGCCCCCGGGCCCCTGCTGTCGGCCTTCGGCCTCGTCCTCGAACGCCGGACGGGCTGTTCCAGGTCTACGTCGTGCACCCCTGCTGCCCCGACGCCAGCGTGGCGCAGGCCTTCGCCGCCGCCGCGTCCCGCACCGCCACCATCGGCGTGTACGCGATCGTGTCGCCGGTGGCCGTGATGTCGCCGCGTTCCGTGCTGGTGCCGGCCGTGACCCGGACCGAGTCGCCCCGGGCGGCGCCCGTGATGCGGCCCCAGGCGGCGCCGCAGGTCCGGCTGTAGCGGACCTCCAGGGTGGTCGCGCCGACCGTGACGGTCTTCGCGGTGGTCACGAGGTCGCCGCTGCACCCCATGGCCTCCGCGTCCTTGCCGGTGCAGCCTGCGCCCGCGCACTTCACCCCGGCCGGGAGCTCGCCGCCGGTGGCGGTGGACGGCGTGGCCGAGGCGCCGTTGCCCTGGTTCTTCGCGCCGCCGCCGTCGCCTCCGGTGAGGAAGAGGACCCCGGCGACGACCACGGCCACCCCGACGACCCCGGCGAGGAACATCGTCAGCCGCCGCCTGCCCCCGCCGGGCCCCGCCGGGGGCGGGGACCCGGCCGGGCCGCGGGCGCCGGAGCCCTCCCGGCGGTCGGCGTCGGGTGCCGTCGGCTGGGGCGGGATGGTGGGCGAGACGCCCGCCGGTCCGGCGATCCCCGGCATCGCCACCGCGCCGCCCGCCCGGCGCGGGGCCTTGCCGTCCGCCCCTCCTGCGCCTCCGGCGCCGCCTGCGCCTTTTGCACCGCCCGAGGACGTGGCGGGCGGGGCCCCGAACTCCCCCAGCGCGGCCCGCGCCTGGGAGATCCGGATCGCCTCCATGGTCATGTCGTGGCGCATCTCCGAACGGCTCCAGGCCCGTTCGGCCAGCTCCCACATGGTCGTGAGGTGGACGGGATCGGTCTCGGTGACCTCGGCGAGCGCGACGACCGCGCCCTTCGGTGCCAGCAGCCGGCCGCCGAGATAGCGCTCCCAGGACGTCCTGGCGTAGCCGGTGCGGTCGGACAGTGCCGCGACGCTCAGGCCGCTGCGGTCCACGAGCCGCCGCAGCTGGGTCGCGAACTCCTTGACCTGCGGATCGAGTTCGTCCGGCAGGGCCTTCCAACGAGGCATTGCTTCCCCCCTCTTCCCCCGGTCCTCTTCCCCCGGTTCGGTGCCGTGTCTTCCCCGCGTTTCCCCTCGCGCGGTGCCCCCGCGCCGGTCCCCGTTCTGGCTACCCAGCGGGATGCGGCGGTCCCGGAGAACAGTCCCCGGGCAGGGGGCGCACTGGAGCATCGGCCCGTACGGCATGCACCGTCGCACGCCGCCCGTCGTACGGTCCAACGGGCCCTCGGCTCGTCCCGATCGGACACGTTAGCCCGGTTGTGGGTCGCCTCCGTTACCTGTCCGCGAACTTGTCAACACATCGACACACCGGTCATCCGGCCGTGACCTCGCAGGTCACAGGGGTCACAGCTCACCCGAGAGCCACGGCGCCGACGACCGCCACGAGGAGCAGGGCGAGCAGCAGCAGGACCGCGTACAGCAGCAGCCGGTGGTGCGGGCGGGGCGCGGGGTCCGGTTCCGGCCGGTCCCACCACGGGAGGGTCGGATCGTCCTCGTACCCCTCCGGCTCCCCCGCGCCCGGCGGCCGGTCCGGGTCCGGGACGGTCGCCGGACGCGGCCAGGCCTCGACGGCGAGCTCCCAGCGCACGGCGTGCCGTTCGGCGTCGGCACCGGCCAGGCCGGCGACCCGGCAGAGCGCGGCGACGGCCTGCCGGGGCGGCGGCTGCACGCCGTTGAGATAGCGCTGCCAGGAGGACTTGCTGTACGCGGTGCGGGCGCCCAGCGCGACCAGGCTGAGGCCGGTGTCGTCCTTGAGGAGCCGCAGCTGTTCCACGAAGTGCCGCACCTCCGCCGGGAGTTCCTCCGGCAGCGGCTGCCAGCCGCCCATCACGCACCTCCACGGCCTGCCTCGTTGCCAGTTCGTTGCCAGTTCAGAGCGGGTGACGACGGCGGGCGGCCCGCCGGTTCCCGCAGGCAGGGGCCGTGCGGGCGGCTCGTAGCGGAACTGTCACCTCTCTGCCACAGCCGTAGGACAGGCGTTGAACAGCCGCCGCGCGGTGGAAGGCTGATTCCCGACAGCGGTCCGTCCTGCTCGGGGGAGGGGACGGGCCGCCTCGGCGCACCCGCACCCGACGACGGACCTCTAGCTCTTCATCGTGAAGTGCAGCGTGTCCTTCAGATAGGGGATCACCAGCCACGGCTTCGGCTGCGCCATCAACGCCAGCAGCACGATCGCCAGCCCCAGCACCCCGTACGTCGCGATGTCCGTGAACCGCGACCGCACCGCCAGCATCCCGACGCTCGGCAGTATCCACCGCATCACCCCACCGGCCAGCAGCCCCGCCCCGATCAGCAGTGCGCCGACGCGGAACTGGTCCAGCGAGGTCAGCAGCAGCCCCACCGCGACGGTCGCGAGGACCACCAGCATGGGCCACTGCCGGGCCGGCGCCGGCAGATCCCCCGACGCGGCCCTGCCGCCCCCTTCGGGGCGCGCCGTGTCCCGGGTGAACAGCGGGAAGCGCCGGGTCGCCCGGCGCCCCGCACCCTGCTCGTGACCGCGGTCAGCCGACACTGCGCTCCGCCGCCTCGACCACGTTGACGAGCAGCTGCGCACGGGTCATCGGCCCGACCCCGCCGGGGTTCGGGGAGATCCACCCGGCGACCTCGGCGACCCCGGGGTGCACATCCCCGACGATCTTGCCGTCGGCGTTGCGGGAGACACCGACGTCGAGGACGGCGGCGCCCGGCTTGACGTCCTCGGGGCGGACCAGGTGCGGGGAGCCGGCGGCGGCGATGATGATGTCGGCGCGCTTGAGGTGCGAGGCGAGGTCGCGGGTGCCGGTGTGGCACTGCGTGACCGTCGCGTTCTCGCTGCGCCGGGTGAGCAGCAGCGGCATCGGGCGGCCGATGGTCACGCCGCGGCCGACGACCACGACCTCGGCGCCCTTGATCTCGACGCCGTACCGGCGCAGCAGGGTGAGCACGCCGTTGGGGGTGCAGGGCAGCGGCGCGGGCTCGCCGAGGACCAGCCGGCCGAGGTTCATCGGGTGCAGGCCGTCCGCGTCCTTGTGCGGGTCCATCAGCTCCAGGATGCGGTTCTCGTCGATGCCCCTGGGCAGCGGGAGCTGGACGATGTAGCCGGTGCAGGTGGGGTCGTCGTTGAGCTCGCGGACGACCGCCTCGATCTCCTCCTGGCTCGCGGTGGCGGGGAGTTCGCGCTGGATGGAGGCGATGCCCACCTGCGCGCAGTCGCGGTGCTTGCCGGCGACGTACTTCTGGCTGCCGGGGTCGTCCCCGACGAGGATCGTGCCGAGGCCGGGCGTGACGCCCTTCTCCTTCAGCGCCGCCACGCGGGCGGTCAGATCGGACTTGATCGCGGCTGCGGTGGCCTTGCCATCGAGAATCTGGGCGGTCATGGGTCCATCCTCGCGGATGCCGGTCTCCCGGTTCCAGTCGGGTGTGCGGTCATGATCAATGATGTTGCACTTGCACAACACATCGCGAATCAGGGTGGACAACGACACGTCCGTACTAAACGATGAGCGGCGCAGTATCGCGGTCCGGTGGGGGGCAAAACCGCTCAGATCATGACGTACCTCCGTCTTGTCCGCGTCGTCCCCGCAGGTAAAACGGAGGAAACCCGTCATGAGTTTCGGCGCGCCCAACAACCCCTACGGCCAGCAGCCGCAGAACCCGCAGCAGGGTCAGCCCGGCTACGGCTACCCGCAGCAGGGTCAGCCCGGCTACCCGCAGGCCCCGCAGGGTGTGCCGCAGCAGGGCTACGGCTACCCGCAGCAGCCGGGTTACCCGCAGCAGGGCGGTTACGGCTACCCGCAGCAGGGTTACGGCGCGACGCCGCCGTACGCGAACTGGGGCTGGCGTTTCCTGAGCAGGCTCATCGACTCGCTGCTGTACGGCATCCCGTACATCCTCGTGATCGTGGGCGCCGGCAACAAGACCCCCGCGCTGACGATCATCGGCTTCCTCGGCCTGATCGGCCTGTTCGTCTACCAGATCATCCTGGAGGGGCGTACCGGTCAGAGCCTGGGCAAGAAGGCGGTCGGCACCCGCACCCTCAAGGAGGAGACGGGCCAGCCGATCGGTGCGGGCATGGCGTTCGTGCGCCAGCTGGCCCACATCCTGGACGGCCTGCCCTGCTACCTCGGCTACCTGTGGCCGGCGTGGGACTCCAAGCGCCAGACGTTCGCCGACAAGGTCTGCGGCACGATCGTGATCCGCAGCAACTGAGCGTTCGCAGCGACCCCAAGGGCCGTGTCCCCGCACAGGGGGACACGGCCCTGGTCTTTGGCCCTCGCGTGTTTGCGCCTGCGCGCCCGCGACTCAGTGGAAGAAGTGCCGGGTCCCGGTGAAGTACATCGTCACGCCCGCCTTCTTCGCGGCCTCGACGACGAGTTCGTCACGGACCGAACCGCCGGGCTGGACCACGGCCTTCACACCGGCCGCGGTGAGGATCTCCAGGCCGTCGGGGAACGGGAAGAACGCGTCGGAGGCGGCGTAGGAGCCGCGCGCCCGCTCCTCCCCCGCCCGCTCGACGGCGAGCTTCGCCGAGTCGACGCGGTTGACCTGGCCCATGCCGACGCCGACCGAGGCGCCGTCCTTGGCGAGCAGGATCGCGTTGGACTTCACGGCCCGGCAGGCCTTCCAGGCGAACGCGAGGTCCGCCAGCTCCGCCGCGTCCAGCGCCTCGCCGGTCGCGAGGGTCCAGTTCGCCGGGTCGTCGCCGTCGGCCTGGAGCCGGTCGGTGACCTGGAGCAGCACACCGCCGTCGACCGCCTTGACCTCGACGGGGTTGGCGGGGGCGCCCGGCGCCTTCAGCACCCGGATGTTCTTCTTCCTGGCGAGGACCTCGAGCGCCCCTTCCTCGTAGTCGGGCGCGACGATGACCTCGGTGAAGATCTCCGCGACCTGCTCGGCCAGCTCCTTGCTCACCGGCCGGTTGACGGCGATGACCCCGCCGAACGCGGACAGCGGGTCGCAGGCGTGCGCCTTGCGGTGCGCCTCGGCGACGTCCGTGCCGACCGCGATGCCGCACGGGTTGGCGTGCTTGATGATCGCGACGCAGGGCTCGTCGTGGTCGTACGCGGCACGGCGCGCGGCGTCCGTGTCCGTGTAGTTGTTGTACGACATCTCCTTGCCGTGCAGCTGCTCGGCCTGCGCGAGACCGCTGCCGCTGCCGTCCACGTAGAGCGCGGCGGGCTGGTGCGGGTTCTCGCCGTAGCGCAGGGTGCTCTCGCGCTCCCAGGTGGCACCGAGGAAGTCGGGGAACCGCGACTCGTCGACCGGGGCGTACTCGGAGGCGAACCAGGACGCCACCGCCACGTCGTACGACGCGGTGTGCTGGAAGGCCTCGGCGGCGAGCCGCTTGCGGGTGGCGAGGTCGAAGCCGCCCTCGGTGACGGCCTTGAGGACGTCGGCGTAGCGGGCGGGGCTGGTGACGACGGCGACCGAGGGGTGGTTCTTGGCGGCGGCCCGGACCATCGAGGGCCCGCCGATGTCGATCTGCTCGACGCACTCGTCGGGGGTGGCACCGGAGGCGACGGTCTCGCGGAACGGGTACAGGTTGACGACGACCAGGTCGAACGGCTCGACGCCGAGCTCGTCGAGCTGGCGCCGGTGGTCCTCGAGACGCAGGTCGGCGAGGATGCCGGCGTGCACCTTGGGGTGCAGGGTCTTGACCCGGCCGTCCAGGCACTCGGGGAAGCCGGTGAGCTCCTCGACCTTGGTGACGGGGACGCCGGCGGCGGCGATGCGGGAGGCGGTGGAGCCGGTGGAGACGAGTGCGACACCGGCCTCGTGCAGTCCGCGGGCGAGCTCTTCGAGCCCGGTCTTGTCGTAGACGCTGACGAGCGCGCGACGGATGGCCCGCTTGCCGCTCTCGGCCGTGACAGTGCTCTCGGCGGTCACTGGATAACTACCTTTCGTCCCTCAATGCGATAGCCGTTGCGGGCGATCCGCCCCACGACCTCGACGAGCAGCCTTCGCTCGACGTCCTTGATGCGCTCGTGCAGAACGCTCTCGTCGTCCTCGTCCCGGACCTCCACCACGCCCTGAGCGATGATCGGCCCGGTGTCGACACCGTCGTCGACGAAGTGGACGGTGCAGCCGGTGACCCTGGCGCCGTACGCGAGCGCGTCCCGTACGCCGTGGGCCCCCGGGAAACTGGGCAGCAGCGCGGGGTGCGTGTTGACGGTCCGCCCCCCGAACCGCGCCAGGAACTCCTTCCCGACGATCTTCATGAACCCGGCGGACACGACGAGGTCGGGTGCGTGGGCGGCCACGGCGTCGGCCAGCGCCCGGTCCCACTCCTCCCGGGTCCCGAAGTCCTTCACCCGGGTCACGAACGTCGGGATCCCGGCCCGCTCGGCACGCGCGAGCCCCTCGATGCCGGCGCGGTCGGCACCGACGGCGACGACCTCGGCGCCGTAGGCCTCGACGCCGGTCTCGGCGATCGCGTCGAGGAGCGCCTGGAGGTTGGTGCCGGATCCGGAGACCAGCACGACGAGGCGCTTGGCCACGGGCTTGGCGGCCACGGTGGGGCCCTTTCTCGGGGAAGCGTCGGTACGGCGGCCGGCCCCGCACCCGCTTTGTACATTCGTACGAGTGCTTCGCGCCCCGGGATACGGGGAAGTCTACGAAGCGGCCGACCGTCAGCAACGATACCGGCACACCGGGCGGCCCCCACGGGACGGGGGCGTGGCCGGAAGGTAGCGTCTGGGAGGTACCGAGGCGGGAACGCGTCCGGGACACGACGCGTTCACGGGGTAGGCGGTCGTTTCGGCTGCTGTGCCGATCGCCCGCAGCCCCCCGTCCGCCGTGTCCAGCAGTATCCAGACGATCCAGCCATGGCCAGCCGTATCCAGCCGATCCAGCCCATCCATCAGCTCTGTTCTGTTCATCTTGATCTAGGGGAAGACGCTCACTTGATGCCGGACCGCAGCCTGGGACTTCGTATGCTCCCCCCGCAGTCGGTACAGGGAGGGACGCGTTCCGCCGTGCTGCTGCGGGAGCGGCCGGTCTCGCCGCCGGACGCGCCCTCGGACCGGCCGAAGAACGACTCGCAGGACGACAACCCCTTCGCCCCGCCGCCGGAGGGCACGCCGGACAGCCCGTGGCGACCGCGCCGCCCGGCCGGTGACGACGACCGGGAAGCGCCGTGGGGCAGTCAGTGGAGCGACCGCCAGCCCGGCCGGCAGTCCGGCGGCTTCGGCGAGCGTCCCGACGGCGGCCCGGGCGCCGGCGGGCAGAACGGCCCCGGCGGTCCCGGCGGACCGGGCATGCGCTGGGACCCGACCGACCCGGCCCAGCGGCGGGCGCGGTACGCCCTGCTGTGCGGCATGTGGGCCTTCCTCTTCGCGCTCTTCAGCTGGCCGTACGTGGCGCTGCTGCTCGGTGCCCTCGCCGTGTACTGGGGCATCAGCGCGCTCCGCGCCAAGCCCCGCAACCCGGCCGAGGCCGCCACCGGCCGCCCCCAGACGACGGCGGCGATCAGCGGCCTGGTCACGGCGTCCCTGGCGCTGGCCCTGGTGGCGGCCAACTTCACGGCCCAGATGGTCTACCGCGACTACTACACCTGCGTCTCGGACGCCCTCACCAACGAGGCCCAGCAGTCCTGCGACCATCTGCTGCCGAAGGAGCTGCGCGGGGTGCTGGGCAGCGGTAACAGCTGACGAGTGGGTTCAGGGGCCCTCGGGGGCCTCGGTGTCCTCGGTGTCCTCGGCGGCCGGCTCGGACAGCTTCCGCAGCGCCGTCCAGCGGGCCTTGCGCGCCGCCTCGTCCTCCCAGGGGCCGGGCAGCGGGTCGGTGGGCAGCGCCTCGTACTGCTCGGAGGCGTCGCCGCCGTCGATCTGATCGGGCAGCAGCCCGGCGACGAAGACCCGGGGCGGGGTGGGGGCCGCGCCCACGCCCGAGGCCGGAGTCGGGGTGGGGGCCGGGACGGGATCCGAGGCCGACGGTGTCCGGCCGCCTTTGGCCTGCTCCTTCTGCCCCTTCTCCGTGTACTTCTCGCCCGTGGGCGTCTTGCCCGTGGGCGTCTTCTGCTTCTGCTCGGCCTGCTCGTCCCGCGGCTTCCGACCGGCGAACCCCAGCCACGCGGCGAGTGAGGCGGCGCCACCCTTCCGCCACGCCCGCAGCATCAGGGCGCCGGGCAGGCCCACCGCGAGGAGCCAGCCGCCGGTCGCCGCGCCCGTCTGCCACCAGACCGGGCCGAAGGAGGCGAGCGCGGCGACGCCCAGCGGGCCGCCGGCCAACTCGGCCTGCGCCGCGAGCAGCAGCGCCCCCAGCAGTGCCGCGAGGACCACCACCCCTGCCGTGCGCTCGGCCGACCAGCGCCGCCGGGCCGCCCGCGCCGCCACGAACCACGCCGTCGTCACCCCGGCCGCCACCGGCACCACGCCCGCCACCCAGTTCAGCGGGGTTCCGGGACCGTGCTGCGGTACGGCCGCCAGCAGCGGGAAGGGCGGCAGCAGCGGTGCCGGATCCGAGGCCAGCGGGTTCACGAGGTGCCCGGCGCCGAGCGCGAAGCCGGGGCCCACGGCGTACGACGCGGACCACACCGCCGCGTTCGGGATCAGCGAGACGCACAGGAGCAGGACCGCGCACCGGCCCGTCCAGCCCTCCGTCAGCTGGAGGAACGACGACCGTGTGGCGTCGCCGTGCCCCACCAGCGACACCGCGAGCAGCAGCGTCCCGCCCCCGAGGAACACGGCCGTCCCGGCCAGGGAGGCGCGCAGGGCCGTACCCCACCGCACCCGTGTGTCGCGCCCGAGCAGCCGCCGCCGTACCGCGGCCGGCAGTACCTGCACCAGGTTCAGCAGCGGTTCACGCGGACGGCCGTACGCCGTCCACACCCCGGCGCCCGCCGTGCACGCCGCGAGCAGGGGCGGGCCCACCGCCACCCACGCCCACTGGGGGCACAGGTCACCGCCGGACGCGTACAGGGCGGCACAGCCGCCGACGCCGAGGTAGCCGGCGACGACCCCGGTCCAGGCCGTACGGGCGCGGACCGGGGGCGGCGCGTCGGGGTCGTCGCCGTCCGGCGCGTCCACCGCGTACCGGGCCGCCCGGTACAGCAGCAGCGCGGGCAGGACGAGCAGCAGCAACGGCGTCACCCCGACCGGCGCCGGAGCCCCGGACAGCGTGTCGGTGCGGACCAGTTCGACGCCGTGGGCGAGCAGCCACAGCCCGGCCGCGACGTGCAGCGCGCCGCCGGGACCGCTGTCGGGGTAGGGCGAGCTGACCCACAGCGCGATCGCCAGGACGGCGAAGGAACCGAGTCCGAGCCCGGCCGCGAGGGCACCGGCCGCCAGGCTCGCGCCGAGTCCCGGGGAACGGTCGCGTACCCGGCTGAGCAGCGGCGGCGACGACGAGCGGCGGGACGGCAGGGACGGTCGGCGGGCGGTCATCCGAATCACGACCGCCATGCTCCCAACGACACGCGCTTTTCCGGCGTAACCGATGAACGGCCGAAGTGTCGCTCAATATATGTTTATGTGCTTTTTCGAAGGGAGGTGCGCCCGATGACGAACCCCGCACCGACGCCCGCTCAGGCCTTCGACGCGCTCTACGCGTTCTGCGCCCCGGCCCTGGTACGGCAGGCCTATCTGCTGACCGGCCGCCGGGAGCTGGCGCAGGAGGCCGTCGAGCGGGCCTTCCAACTGGCCTGGCAGAACTGGCCGCAGGTGGCCCGTGACCGGGACCCGGCCGGCTGGGTGCGGGCGGCGGCGCACGAGTGTGCGCTCTCCCCCTGGCACCGGTTCCGGCTGCGGTACCGCCACCCCGAGCCACCGCCGGCCGACGCGGCCGACCGCGCGCTCCTGGAGGCACTGCTGAAGCTGCCGCCGTCGTACCGGCGCACGCTGTTGCTGTACGACGGCGTCGGCCTCGACCTGCCGGAGACCGCGGCGGAGACGGAGGCGAGCACGCCGGCCGCGGCCGGCCGGCTGACCCGGGCGCGGCGACTGATCGCCCGTCAGGTGCCGGAACTCGCCGATCCCGCCGCGCTGCACCGACGGCTGGCCGAACTGGCCTCGACGGAACGGTTGCGGGCGGCCCAGCCGCCGACCGTACGGACGTTCGCCGAACAGCGGACGCGTTTCTGGACCCGGTCCGCGCTCGCCTTCACGGCGACGATCATCGCGGCGACCACCCTCACGCTGCGGACGGCGCCGACGCACTACGAGGCGCCGATCGGCCCGGCACAGGCGATCAGCGGGGTGCCGGCGGAGGTGGGGATGGGGCCGTTGTCGGCGGGGGAGCGAGCGCTCCGGCTGAAGCTGCAGAGGCTTGCTTACAACGGCCCGGAGAGAGTGGTGCCGGTGGCTCGGTAGTCCGTCGGCTGCGGGCCGGTGGGGGCTTGTCGCGCAGTTCCCCGCGCCCCTTACGGGGCACCCCAGCTGCGGGCAGGCGTGCCGCAGGGCGGCACGGGTGGGCGCGGCGGCACCCGGCAAGCGCCGGTGAGCGAAACGCCGGTAGGCCCGCCCCCACCCCGGGGACGGGCCTACCGGCGTTCAGTCAGCCGGCGTCGAGAACGACGCTCAGCCGGCGAGGATCTCGCGGGCCAGCTTCGCCGTCTCGGTCGGGGTCTTGCCGACCTTGACGCCCGCGGCCTCCAGGGCCTCCTTCTTCGCCTGGGCGGTGCCCGACGAACCGGAGACGATGGCGCCGGCGTGGCCCATGGTCTTGCCCTCGGGCGCGGTGAAGCCCGCGACGTAACCGACGACCGGCTTGGTCACGTTCTTCGCGATGAAGTCCGCGGCCCGCTCCTCGGCGTCGCCACCGATCTCACCGATCATCACGATCAGGTCGGTCTCGGGGTCGGCCTCGAACGCGGCGAGCGCGTCGATGTGCGTGGTGCCGATGATCGGGTCGCCACCGATGCCGACGGCGGTCGAGAAGCCGATGTCACGCAGCTCGTACATCATCTGGTACGTCAGCGTGCCGGACTTCGAGACCAGGCCGATGCGGCCCGGCTTGGTGATGTCGCCCGGGATGATGCCGACGTTGGACTGGCCGACGGAGATGATGCCGGGGCAGTTCGGGCCGATGATCCGGGTCTTGTTGCCCTTCTTGCCGGCGTACGCCCAGAACGACGCCGAGTCGTGCACGGCGATGCCCTCGGTGATCACGACGGCCAGCGGGATCTCGGCGTCGATGGCCTCGACGACCGCGTCCTTGGTGAACTTCTCCGGCACGAAGATGACGGAGACGTTGGCGCCGGTCTTCTCGATGGCCTCGGCGACCGTACCGAATACCGGTACCTCGGTGCCGTCGAAGTCCACGGTCTGCCCCGCCTTGCGCGGGTTGACGCCGCCCACGACGTTGGTGCCGTCGCCCAGCATGAGCTTGGTGTGCTTCATGCCGGTGGCGCCCGTCATGCCCTGGACGATGACCTTGCTGTCCTTGTTGAGCCAGATAGCCATGGTGTGTTGTGTCCTCGTCCTGAGTGCTTACTTGGCGGCGTTTGCCAGCTCGGCGGCCTTGTCGGCGGCGCCGTCCATGGTGTCGACGCGCTGCACCAGCGGGTGGTTCGCGTCGGTGAGGATCTTGCGGCCCAGCTCGGCGTTGTTGCCGTCGAGGCGGACGACGAGCGGCTTGGAGACGTCCTCGCCGCGGTCCTCCAGAAGCTTCAGGGCCTGCACGATGCCGTTGGCGACCTCGTCGCAGGCGGTGATGCCACCGAAGACGTTGACGAAGACCGACTTGACGTCGGGGTCGCCCAGGATGATCTCCAGGCCGTTCGCCATGACCTGGGCGGAGGCGCCACCGCCGATGTCCAGGAAGTTGGCGGGCTTGACGCCACCGTGGTTCTCACCGGCGTACGCGACGACGTCCAGGGTGCTCATGACGAGACCCGCGCCGTTGCCGATGATGCCGACCTCGCCGTCGAGCTTGACGTAGTTGAGGTTCTTCTCCTTGGCGGCGGCTTCCAGCGGGTTGGCCGCGGCCTTGTCGTGGAGCTCCGCCCAGTCCGCGTGGCGGAACTCGGCGTTGTCGTCCAGCGACACCTTGCCGTCGAGGGCGATGACGTCACCGGAGGCGACCTTCGCCAGCGGGTTCACCTCGACGAGGAGGGCGTCCTCCTTGATGAAGGTGTCCCACAGCGTGACCAGCACGTCGGCGACCTTGTCGGCGACCTCGGCCGGGAACTTCGCGGCGGCGACGATCTCCTTGGCCTTGGCCAGGTCCACACCGTCGATCGCGTTGATCGGGGTCTGGGCGACGGCCTCGGGGCGGGTGGCCGCGACCTCCTCGATCTCCATGCCGCCCTCGACGGAGGCGATGGAGAGGAAGGTGCGGTTGGCACGGTCGAGGAGGAAGGAGACGTAGTACTCCTCGAGGATCTCCGGGGCGGTCTCGGCGATCATCACCTTGTGGACCGTGTGGCCCTTGATGTCCATGCCGAGGATGTCCGTCGCACGGGCGACGGCCTCGTCCGCGGAGGTGGCCAGCTTGACGCCACCGGCCTTGCCGCGACCACCGACCTTCACCTGCGCCTTGACGACGGACTTGCCGCCCAGCCGCTCGGTGATCTCGCGCGCCGCCTCAGGCGTGTCGATGACTTCACCGGCCAGCACCGGTACATCGTGCTTGGCGAAGAGGTCCCTCGCCTGGTACTCGAACAGGTCCACGCGCTTCCGTCCCTATCAGTGATCTCGCGGTTCGTTGGATGCGTGGGCGTGCCGCGAAGGGCAACGTGACGTCCGCAATGTGTCACAAGGGGTGCGCACACGGTGTCCGAGCGCGCGGCATGTCCGTCTCGCAGATTATCGCCGCTCGCTGGGGGTCTCTAAATCGGGAGTCACACCTGAGCGGTGATACCTGTCACATGATGCCGGGTATCCGGGGTTCTCGTGGCACGGCGTGCCGTCTTGCGTGCGAAGTGCGAGGCCTCACCGGGCTGGGGTTGGCCCGGTGAGGCCTCAGATCCCGAGGACTTCTCGTGTCCTCGGGCCGGGCGGCCATGCCCCGCCCCAGGGGGGAGGGCCGCCCCGAAACCGTGGGATTCCGGCCGGACGGACCGACGGCGTTCGGCCGCCCGTACCGGACCGCCCACGGAGTCGCGGAGAGCCGGTCGCGCGGGCCTGCGCCCGGCGGCCGACCTCCGAGGTCATGGGGTCATGGGGTCATCAGGCTCATGGGGTCATGGGGCGCACGGGGGTGACCGGGGTGACGGGCGGGTGGCCGGGGAAGTGGCCGGGGAAGTGGCCGGGGAAGTGGCCAGGAGCCGTCTCTGTGTCCGCGAGCATGGCCTCCGCGCGGTTCTGGAGGGCCTGGGCGTGGGCTCGGGCCGTGGCCTGCGCCTTGGCCGTGGCCGTCGCGGCGCGGGCCGCACGGGCGCCCTGGATGGCCTGGGCGCCGCGGATCCGGTCCGCCCGGCCCGGCCCGGCGGGCGGCTGCACGGCGCCGGCCGCCGCGGGCCGGCCGAACGCCCACGCCCAGCTCCCGCCGGCGGCGGTGACCATGGAACGGCCTATGTACTCGTTCATACGTGTGTCAGTCCTTCGGGCTCCGGCGCGTTCAGCACGCGCAGACGGAGCCGGGAGAGCTTCCGGTGCGGCCGGAAGCGCGGCTGGGGACATCGCCGCCCGGAGCGCCCGGCAGGGGAACCGAGGCGTGTTCACGGAGTCCAGAAGGGGATCCGCGGGGTCCGGACGGACGGGCAGACCTGTTCCGCCCCCGCGCGGCAGGTCCGTGGCGGGGAAGGTGGTCGCCGGTCCTAGCCGGGGAAGAGGGGGATGTCCCGGTACCTGTCCCGGGTCCCGGCCGCGTCGAACCGCGCGGCGGCAGCGGGCGCGAGCCTGAGCGGCGCCCGGTCGGCGAAGGTCACGGCGTACGCGTCGCCGTGCCGGGAGGCGGTGCCGTCCACCGCCGCCTTGCCCAGTGCGCCGTCCGGGTCACCGGCGGGCGCGGGGCGGGCCGGAGCGTCGACGGCGCGGCCGGCCCGGGCGGCCCGGTGGCCGTCGGCGTGCGTCGCCCCGCCGGAGGCGAAGGCCGGTGCGGCAATCCGCGGCCCGTACGACATGGCGGGGTCCGCCGTGTCCGTTTCCGTACGGGGCTTCTCGTGCCCGGTGTCGTGCGTGACCGGTGTCCGCGGCTGCGCCTGCGTGGGGCCGGGCGCCGGCGTCACCGGTGCCGGGGCCGACTCGGCCGGCGGGGTGGAGACGACGGGGAGCTCGGGCACCTGCACCACCGGCAGGGCGGGCAGCTCGGTCACCTGCCGCACCGTCTCGGTGACCGTCTCGGTGAGCGTTTCGGTCAGGGCCGAGACGACGGGAGAGGCCACGGTCCCGGCCACCGTGTCGCTGACCGTGCCGGTCACCGTGCCGGTCACGGACCGGACGACTCCGCCCACGCCGTCCACCACCGGCGGGGCCTCGGCGACGGGCTTTCGCGCCGTCCCCGGCTCCCGGTGCGGCGCGAGCCGGTGGGGCACCGCCGACGTCACGGCCGACGTCAACGACGGCTTCGACGCCATCCCCTCGGCCGCCTGCGCCTGCTGCCCGCAGAGGAAGCCGAGCGCGAGCACTCCGCCGACCAGCAGCGCCAGTTGCAGCGCGCGCCGTCCCTGCGTCGTACGCAACACGCGTACGACGGCACCGGACAGAACTGCTGGCGAGGTCAAGGCGGGAAGGATCCTCCGGTGCGGCGGAACGGAGCAGAAGGGGTCCAACGGCGTGAAGGCCGGTGAAAGACCAGTGGAGACTTCGATCCTTGCACGGGACTCCCGAGGGTGCGCAAGCCCCCTGTTACCGATGGGTACTCATGTCCCTTTTGACGGCCGCGCCGGACATCGCCGAGTCGACAAGTCACCCTCCGGGTGCGGTCGTCACACGGGGTCCGGCACCGGGATCGGCCGCTTCTCGATCGCCGCCGCCATCACCTCGGGGAAGAGGTCCGGCGTGCACGCGAACGCCGGTGCCCCGAGCGCCGCGAGCGCGGCGGCGTGCTCCCGGTCGTACGCCGGCGCGCCCTCGTCCGACAGTGCGAGCAGCGCCACGAACTGCACCCCCGACGCCTTCATCGCCGCGACCCGCTTCAGCATCTCGTTGCGTATCCCGCCCTCGTAGAGGTCGCTGATGAGGACGACGACGGTCTCCGCGGGCCGGGTGATCTGCGACTGGCAGTACGCCAGGGCCCGGTTGATGTCCGTCCCGCCGCCGAGCTGGGTGCCGAACAGGACGTCCACCGGGTCGTCCAGCTGGTCCGTGAGGTCGACCACCGCGGTGTCGAAGACGACGAGCCGGGTGTCGATCGACCGCATGGACGCCAGCACCGCCCCGAACACCGAGGCGTACACCACCGACGCGGCCATCGACCCGGACTGGTCGATGCAGAGCACCACCTGCTTCTTCACCGACTGCGACGCCCGGCCGTACCCGACCAGCCGCTCCGGCACGATCGTGCGGTACTCCGGCAGGTAGTTCTTGAGGTTGGCCGAGATCGTGCGGTTCCAGTCGATGTCGTGGTGGCGCGGCCGACTGATCCGGGCGCTGCGGTCGAGGGCGCCGGTGAGGGTGGCCCGGGTGCGGGTGGCCAGCCGCTTCTCCAGGTCCTCGACGACCTTGCGCACGACCGCCCGGGCCGTCTCCTTCGTCGTCTCCGGCATCGCCTTATTGAGCGAGAGCAGGGTGCCGACCAGGTGCACGTCCGCCTCCACCGCCTCCAGCATCTCCGGTTCGAGCAGCAGCGAGGCCAGCCCGAGCCGGTCGATGGCGTCGCGCTGCATGACCTGGACGACGGAGGACGGGAAGTACGTCCGGATGTCCCCGAGCCAGCGCGCCACCGACGGCGCCGACGCCCCCAGCCCCGCCGAGCGCTCCCGCCCCGACTGCGGTCTGTCCCCCTTCCCGTACAGCGCGGCCAGCGTCCCGTCCATCGCCGCGTCCCGTCCCGACAGCGCGCACCCGGTCCCGTCGGCGGCCTCACCCCCGAGCACCAGCCGCCACCGCCGCAACCGCTCCCGCCCGGAATCTCCGGAGTCGGCGCCGGAGTCGGCGCCGGAGTCGGCGCCGACGCTGGTGCCGCTGCTGCCGGTGTCCGCACCCGCGTCCGTCACGTCCGTGGTCATCTCCCCGCCCCCACAAGGTCGTTGTCCGATTCCGCCGTGTCCTCCCCGTCGCCGAGGCCCAGCAGCAGGCGCAGCACCGGCAGTACGGCGTCGGCGCGCCCGGTGTCCGGCTCGGCGCCGAATCCCGGTGTGCCGTCGGCCTGCCCCGCTCCGCCCCGGCGCCGCTCCCCCGGGCCGCGGCGCACCAGTTCGCCGATCGTCCGGCGCACTCCCGGCTCGTACGCCGAGAACGTCCGGCGCAGCAGCGGCAGCACGTCCGTGAACGCCTCCGCCGGCACCCCGGTCAGCCAGGCGTCGACCAGGCCGAGCAGTCGCTCGTCGTGGACCAGCAGCATCCCGCCCCCGCCGCTGCCGCCGACGAACCCCTCGATCCAGGCGGCGGCGTCCGCGGGCGGGGTTCCCGGCGAGAGCACCAGCCCCATCAGCCGCGCCGCCTCCTCGGGCCCCAGCTCCCCCTCGTCCAGCAGGATCCGCACGGCCCGCCCGCGCAGCACCCCGGGCACGGTGTCCCGCCCGGCGAGCGTGCGCAGCACGGCCCGCCAGCGCAGGCGGAGGTCCGGGTGGCCGGATCCGGTCTGCGCCGCCGACTCCCCGAGCAGTCCCACCGCCGTGTGCACCGCGTCCACATGGCCGCGCATCTCGTCGGCCGCGTCCGCGTCGAGGGCGGCGCAGGCCGGCGGGAGCCCGACGAAGACCCGCTCGGCGAGACCCGCGGCGACCTCGGCGAGCGCCGTGGTGCCGGTGCCCCGGACGTCGCCGTAGCGCAGGGAGCGGACCAGGGCCGGCAGGGCCTGGGCGAGATGACCGACGTCCGTGTCCAGCGCGGCCCGGTCGGCGAGCGCCCGCATCACCACCGGCAGGGCGTCCGGCAGATCGGCGAGCAGGCAGCGCTCGGCGAGCGCGGTGACGTCGGCGAGGGCGCCCGCCTGCCCCGCGTCGGCCTCGGCCCTGGCCGTCGCCGCGCCCTCGACGGTCGTCCCCCACACGCCTGCCTCGGCCACCCGCACCGACAGCTCCGGCTCCCAGCGCAGCCGCCACGTCTCCCGGAACGTGCCCGTGCTCCCCCGCGACTGCGCGGGCTCGCCCCACTCGACGCCGAGCAGCCGCAGCCGGTGCAGCAGCCGGCTGCGCCCGGCGTCGGTCTCCTTGCGCAGGTCGAGCTCCAGCTCCCGCTCCAGCGCCTCCGGCTTGAGCCGGAGCCGGCGCTGCTCCCGGGTCAGGTCCCGCTGCAACGGCACCGCGGGCGCCGCCTCCGGCACCTCCCCCAGGACGTCCCCGACCACCAGCCGGTCGTGCACCAGCGCGAGCGGGACGTCCGAGCCTTCGCAGAGCACCGCCCGCACCGCGTCGGTCGTCTCGCCGAGGCCGGGCAGCGGGCGGCCCCGCATCGCCGCGAGCGTCTCGGCCAGCCGTACCGCCTCGATGACATGGGCCGAGGAGACGATCCGGTCCTCCTCGCGGAGCAGTCCGGCCACCTTGGTGAGCCACCGCTCCAGCGGCCGGTCCCGGGCGCGGAACAGATGCCCGTACCAGCCCGGGGAGTCGATGCCCGCGCCGTAGCCGCTCGCCCGGGCGAGCCGGCGGTTGGTCCACGGCACCCAGGTCATGTCCGCCTTGACCTTGGGGAGCCCCTTCAGCAGTTCCCGGTCGGCGGCGACGGTGGTCCTCGCGCGCAGCGCCGGCACGTGCCACGCCCCGCACACCACCGCGACCTGCTCCCCGAACTCCCGCTGCGCGGCGCGCAGCCGGAGCCGCATGTGGGCCTCCCGCACGGGGTCCCGGTCGCGGCCTCCGCCGCCGTACGTCTCGCGGAGCGCCTCCATCGCCTCCGCCACCGCGGTGAACGGCGCGAACACGTCCCGCTCCCCGCCCCCGCCCCCGCCCCCGCCCCGGTGTTCGACGACGTCCTCCCACCAGCGTTCGGGATCGTCGTGACCGGCGGCCTCGGCGAGCGCGGCGAGGGGGTCGACCCGGACCTGCCGCTGCCCGCCGTCGGCGCCGTCCGGTCCCTCAGGTCCGTCCAGTCCCTCAGGTCCCTCCCGTCCGTCAGGTCCGTCGTCCGGTTCGTCCGGTTCGTCCGGGTCCTCCTGCCGCTCCCAGGCCAGCGTGTGCGTGGCCGGCAGGTCGATGAAGCGGGCCGGGACCCCGTGCTCCAGGGCCCAGCGGAGCGCCACCCACTCGGGGCTGAAGTCGGCCAGCGGCCAGAACGCGGAGCGGCCGGGCTCGTCCACCGCGTGCGCGAGGAGCGCGACCGGTGGCCGCATCTCCGGGTCGGCGGCCAGCGGGATCAGCGCGTCGGCCTCGGGCGGTCCCTCGATCAGCACGGCCCGCGGCCGGGCGGCGTCCAGCGCGGCCCGCACCGCCCGCGCGGAGCCGGGCCCGTGGTGGCGTACCCCCAGCAGCAGCGGCCCGGGGCCGGGCGACCGCCGCCACGCCGTGTCGTCGCTCACGCGCTCACCTCGCGGCAGGCGCGGTAGAAGTCCTTCCAGCCGTCCCGCTCGCGGACGACCGTCTCCAGGTACTCCTGCCAGACGACCCGGTCGGCGGCCGGGTCGCGGACGACGGCCCCGAGGATGCCGGCCGCGACGTCACCGGCCCGCAGCACGCCGTCGCCGAAGTGGGCCGCCAGGGCGAGGCCGCCCGTGACGACGGAGATCGCCTCGGCCGTGGAGAGCGTGCCGCTCGGCGACTTGATCCTGGTGCGGCCGTCGGCGGTGACGCCGTCACGCAGCTCGCGGAAGACGGTGACGACCCGGCGGATCTCCTCGATGCCGTCGGGCACGGCCGGCAGTTCCAGGGAGCGGCCGAGCTGGTCGACGCGGCGGGCGACGATGTCGACCTCGGCGTCCGGGCTCTCCGGCAGCGGCAGCACCACGGTGTTGAAACGGCGGCGCAGGGCGCTGGAGAGCTCGTTGACGCCCCGGTCGCGGTCGTTGGCGGTGGCGATCAGGTTGAAGCCGCGGACCGCCTGCACCTCCTGGCCCAGCTCGGGAACGGGCAGAGTCTTCTCGGACAGGATCGTGATCAGCGTGTCCTGGACGTCGGCGGGGATCCGGGTGAGCTCCTCGACCCGGGCCGTCATGCCCTCCGCCATGGCCCGCATGACGGGGCTGGGCACGAGGGCGTCCCGGCTGGGGCCGTGGGCGAGCAGCTGCGCGTAGTTCCAGCCGTAGCGGATCGCCTCCTCCGGGGTACCGGCCGTGCCCTGCACGAGCAGGGTCGAGTCGCCGCTGACGGCGGCGGCCAGGTGCTCGGAGACCCAGGTCTTGGCGGTGCCGGGCACGCCGAGCAGGAGCAGGGCGCGGTCGGTGGCGAGGGTGGTGACGGCGACCTCGACGATGCGGCGCGGGCCGACGTACTTGGGTGTGATCACCGTGCCGTCCGGCAGCGTGCCGCCCAGCAGGTAGGTGGCCACCGCCCACGGCGACAGCCGCCAGCGGGCCGGGCGCGGGCGGTCGTCCTGTGCGGCCAGTGCCGCGAGTTCGGCGGCGAAGGCGTGCTCGGCGTGCGGTCGCAGTGCGCTCTCGACGGTCGTCGGGTCGGTCGGTTCCACGGACACAGTCATGGCTGAGGCCCCCTCCAGCTCGGCCGGTTCGGATCTGGTGTCCACCGTGCACCACGCCACTGACAATCGCTCTGACCTGCACAAACACGCTCGCCGGGGCGATTGTCAGTGGTGGGATCTACCTTCGATGGCATGACTCAGCAGGGGGTGCGCTGGAGTGCGGACCAGGTGCTGGCCTTGGCGCCTGACGCCGCGTCACGCAAGGCGGGAAGCAGGCTCGGAGCGGCGGGGCCGTGGTCCGGAGCCGGGAGTGGCGAGGAGGGGACGGTATGGGGACTGTGCAAGGGCAGCGGCAGCAAGCCGTACCAGACGATCGTGGACGTCGCCGACCCGGCGGGGCCCGCGTACAAGTGCAGTTGCCCGAGCCGGAAGTTCCCCTGCAAGCACGCCCTGGGACTGCTCCTGCTCTGGGCGGGCGGGGACGACGCGGTGCCTGCGGCGCAGGAGCCGCCGGACTGGGCCGAGCAGTGGATCGCGGGCCGGCGCAAGCGCGCGGACGACAAACGGCCGACGGGCGGCGGGAGTTCCCCGGCCGCCGCTGATCCCGAGGCGGCCCGGCGCCGGGCGGAGCAGCGGGCCGAGCGGGTCACGGCGGGCGCCACGGAGTTGGAGCAGCGGCTGTCCGACCTGCTGCGCGGCGGCCTGGCCGCGGCCGAGCAGGCGGGGTACGGCCTGTGGGAGGAGACGGCGGCTCGCATGGTCGACGCCCAGGCTCCCGGACTGGCCGCGCGGGTGCGGGAGTTGGGGGCGATACCGGGCTCCGGTCCGGGCTGGCCGGTGCGGCTCCTCGAGGAGTGCGCGCTGCTGCACCTCCTCGACCAGGGCTGGCTGCGCCGCGACCGGCTCCCGGCGGGCCTCGCGGCCACGGTCCGCTCCCGCGTCGGCCTGCCCGCCCAGGCGGACGGCCCGCCGGTGCGCGACCGCTGGCTGGTTCTCGCCCAGTACGACACGGCGGACCCGAAGCTGACGACCCGCCGGATCTGGCTGCACGGCGCCGCATCGGGCCGTACGGCACTGCTCCTCTCCTACGGCGCGGCCGGCCGCGCCCCCGAGCTGGCGCTGCCGGTCGGGCTCGCCCTGGACGCGGAGCTGTCCGCCTATCCGGGCGCGGGGCAGCACCGGGCGGCGCTGGGCGAGCGGTTCGCCGCACCCGCGCCCCTGCCGGCCCGGCCGCCGGGCATACCGACGGCGCAGGCGGCGGCCCGGTACGGGGAGGCACTGCGCGACGACCCGTGGCTGGACTCGGTGCCGGTGACGCTCGGCCGGGTCGTGCCGGTGCCCGACGGCGACTCCTGGCAACTGGCGGACGCCGAGGGCGAGTCGGCACTGCCGCTGACACCCGGCGCCCGTTCCGGGCCGGGCCTGTGGCGGCTGGTCGCGCTCTCGGGCGGCGCCCCGGTCACGGTCTTCGGCGAGTGCGGCCACCACGGCTTCACCCCGCTGACGGCCTGGCCGGAGCAAGCCGGCGAGGCGGTACCGCTGTGCTGACCCGGCCGACACCCGAACCGACTCGCAGAACTCCTGGATCTCGTGGAACCGGATCGCGTGGAACTGGATCTCGTGGAACTGGATCTCGTGGAAGGGGAACCCCGTGACCGCTTGGGAGGATCTGGTCACCACGGCCCTGCTGGGCACGGACCGGCGGCCGGCCGCGACCGGCGGGCCGGGGCGTGAGGCTCCGGTGGCCCTGCTGGACGAGGCAGCCGTGGCGACCGTACGACGGCGGGCCGGGCTGCGTCCGGCACCGGCCGCGTGCCGCCCCGAACCGGCCGCCGGTGACCCGCGCCCCGCGCTGCCGGCCGCCGCGGCACGCAGACTGGCGATGCTGCTGTCCGACCGCCCCGGCACCGCGGCCGGTGGCCGCCGGGGTACCTCGCCCGACCTGATGGAGCTGCTGCCGCAGTGGCTCGCGGCGGCCAACGCACGCGGGTTCGCCGCGCCCCCGCAGGCGCTGCCCCCGCTGCTGGACGCGGCCCGCGGCCGTACCGACCTGCGGCCCGCCGCGCTGGCCTTCGCCGGACCGCGCGCCCTGTGGCTGGCCCGGCTCAACCAGGACTGGCGGTTCGCCCTGCGCGCGGCCCCGGGCGGCGGGGCGACCCTGCCCGGCCCCGGGGACACCGACGCGATACGGCAGCTCTGGCAGGAGGGGCTGTTCGCCGAGCGGGTGGCCCTGCTGGCCGCGCTGCGGGCCCGTTCGCCGGAGGCGGCGCGCGACTTGCTGGCCGGGACCTGGGCGACGGAGCGGGCCGAGGACCGGCTCATGTTCCTCGACTCGCTGCGCACGGGACTGGCCGCCGGGGACGAGCCGTTCCTGGAACAGGCGCTGTCGGACCGCAGCCGTAACGTGCGGACGACGGCGGCCGAGCTGCTGTCCGCGCTGCCCGGCTCGGCGCTCGCCGGGCGGATGGCGGTGCGGGCGGGTGCGGGCGTGGCCGTCGACCACACCGGGAACGGGCCCGTGATCGCGGTCGAGGCCCCGCCGGAGTGCGACCCGGGGATGGAGCGCGACGGCGTCGTGGCCAAGCCGCCGACCGGACGCGGCGAACGGTCGTGGTGGCTGGGGCAGTTGGTGGAGGCGGCCCCGCTCTCCTGCTGGCCGGCCCGGCTCGGCGGCCGTACGCCCCGGGAGATCGTGGCGCTGACGGTGGCGGACGGCTGGCAGGGCGAGCTGCACGCGGCCTGGTGCCGGGCCGCCGTGCGGCAGCGGGACGCGGAGTGGGCGAGAGCGCTGCTCGGGGTGCCGGCGGCACCGGAGGCGGGCGGTCCGGGCGCGGTGTCCCTGGCCGAGCGGGCCAAGCTGCTGGGCACGCTGGAGGACGGGGAGCGGGCCGGCTGGGTGGCCGGTTTCATCGCGGCACACGGCCTGTCGGAGGCGTTCCAGCTGCTCGGCGTGTGCGCCGTACCGTGGTCCGCGCCGCTCGGCCGGGCCGTGGTGGACGCCCTCGACATCGCCCGGGACGCGGGGAGTTACCCGTGGAGCTTCAGCGGGGTGATGGGCCTGGCCGAGCGCTGCCTGAACCCCGCGGAAGCCGACCGCCTCGACGCACTCCTCGCCACCCCGGACGAACGCGAGGACGCCTCACCGGGAGCCGGCGGCTACTGGGCGGAAGCGTTCCAGCGCCTGGTGACCACGCTGAGACTGCGGGCGGCGATGCTCACAGAGCTGAACAACAGCGCCCCGTAGGGGCGCGGGGAACTGCGCGACCAGCCACGACGGCGCCGCACGCACACCACGAACGCCCGCCCCGCACCACCGGAACCGTCGGCCCCCCGCACTCGCGGCCTACGCCTGGGTCGGCTGCCGCACGTTCTCCCGCACCCACTCCACGATCGAGGACATCGTCGCCCCCGGCGTGAAGATCGCGGCGACGCCCTTCTCCTTGAGAGGGGCGATGTCGTCCTCGGGGATGATGCCGCCGCCGAAGACGAGGATGTCCTCGGCGTCACGCTCCTTGAGGAGGTCGATGACCGCGGCGAAGAGGGTGTTGTGGGCGCCGGAGAGGATGGAGAGGCCGATGGCGTCGGCGTCCTCCTGGACGGCGGTGTCGACGATCTGCTCCGGCGTCTGGTGGAGCCCGGTGTAGATGACCTCCATGCCCGCGTCGCGCAACGCCCGCGCGATGACCTTGGCCCCGCGGTCGTGGCCGTCGAGCCCCGGTTTGGCCACGACCACGCGGATCGGACCGGCTGCCACACCCATCACTGCCTCCATGACCACGAAACGAACACGCCACCATCCATTGGTACCGAGAAGTACCGCACATTCGGCGCGTTCCGCCACCCGTCCCGAGTGAACGAACGTTATCTCCAGCATCCCGCAACCGGCAGTTTCGCGGAGGTTACAGAGGGGGAAATCACACACAGCGGGACACGTCAGGGAGCCGCAGCGTGGTCCGCGGGGACGGTACGGCACGTGACGCGGCACGTCGTCGCGGCCCGCCGCCCCCGCCGCCTCCGACCGGTCTCCCCATGAGGGCACACGGGGGACGGAGCTGTCCTCGGCGTGCCGACAGGAGGTCGGCCGATGAAGGTCACCGAGGTACTGCTGGAGCCGTTCCTCCCGCTCTGCCGCCGCTTCCTGCCGAGCAGGCTCACCGGCCTGTCGCCGGCCCTCCTGAAGTCGACCGCCCTGGAGGCCGCGATCCTGGCCGCGCATCTGCTGCTCTACCCGACCGGCCTCACCCCGGAGCGCCGCCCCGCCGTGCCCTCCGTACCGTCGCCGGAGCCCGTCGGCACGGCCCGGCTGCCGGTCCGGGCGGCCCCGCCGGTCGTGCTGCTGCACGGTTTCATCGACAACCGCTCGGTCTTCGTCCTGCTGCGCCGCGCCCTCGCCCAGCACGGCGGCCAGCGCGTCGAGTCGCTCAACTACTCGCCGCTGACCTGCGACATCCGCACCGCCGCGGAGTTGCTCGGCCGGCACATCGAGGAGATCTGCGAGCGCACCGGCAGCGGCCGGGTCGACATCGTGGGGCATAGCCTCGGCGGGCTGATCGCGCGCTACTACGTCCAGCGCCTCGGCGGTGACCTGCGCGTCCGCACCCTGGTGACGCTCGGCACCCCGCACTCCGGAACCCGGGTGGCGCCGCTGGCGGACGCGCACCCGATCGTGCGGCAGATGCGCCCCGGCTCGGAGGTCATCGAGGAGCTGACCCGGCCCGCGCCCGGCTGCCGTACCCGGTTCGTGAGCTTCTGGAGCGATCTCGACTCGCTGATGGAGCCGGTGGAGACGGCCCGCGTCGACCACCCGGACCTCATGGCGACGAACGTGCGGGTGACCGGGATCGGCCACCTCGCCCTGCCCGTCCACCCGGCGATCGCGACCGGTATACGACAGGCCCTCGACGAAACACACACGGAGGAGCGGACCGCGGGCGGTCTGACGGTGGCCTGAGGGCGGTCCGAGGACGCCCTGGGGGCGCCCCGGGGACGGTTCGAAGACGCTTCGAGGAGCGCCGAAGACCCCACCCGCCTCGAACAATCCTCGAACACAAAGCCAAACCCGCGCCCGTCGTCCCCCGAAACACGGCCGAATGCCCGTTTCCCGAAACAGCGAAACCTGTTGAAGATTGTCGCGCCCGCATACCGCCGGGTACAGTCGCCGCACTGCTCTGGCAGCCCCTGTTGTCGAGGCGAAAGAGAAGTTGGTGAACGACCGTCACCCGTCGGGGACCATGACCACCCCGGCCCCGGCTTCGGACGCCGATCCGGCGCACTACGCGCCGTACGGCACCCAGGAAGCCCAGTACGGCGACTTCACCACGTACGGCGACCACACCGCCACCGGCACCGCCTTCCACGGCGACCCGCTCTTCGGCAGCCTCCCGGGCGAGAGCCAGGGCCAGGGCCAGGCCACCGGCGCGTACGACACCACGCAGTGGCAGACCTCCGGCGGCCAGACGCTGAACTACGACCCGTACGCGGCCCAGCACCACGCCGCCTACGACTCCGGCGCCTACGACAGCACCGCCTGGACCGTCCCCGCGCAGGGGACGGCCGCCGAGACCAGCGGTCACTGGGACGCGAACGCCTGGCTCCAGCCCGACCAGTCGGGCATGGCCGGCGCCACCCAGCAGTGGGAGTGGGGCACCCAGGCCTTCGACACCGGCGTGTACGACGCCACGCAGTGGAACTCCGACGGCACCCCGGCGCAGCTCCCCGACCACGAGCCCGCGCCCGAGCCCGGATACGAGCCCGAACACGAACACGCGCAACAGCACGAGCCGTACGGGGACTTCGAGGAGCAGGCGGAGCACGGGCAGTACACGGAGCCGGCCTCGACCGGTGAACTGCCCGCAGTAACGCCACTGCTGGACGACCAGGAAGAGGTCACCCCGGTCACCCCGGCCCCGTCGGCGGCGACGCGCGCCGGCTCCCGCGCGGGGGCGCGTTCCCGTCGCCGTACGCCTCCCAAGCGGTCCGCGCTGCTGACCGTCGCGGTGCCCTCCGTGTGTGTGATGGGGGTCGCCGGGATCGCCGCCGCCTCCGTCAACGGCCTGACCGACGACGGCAAGGACACCACCGCCTCGGCCTCCGACGCGCAGTCGGTGAAACCGTCCGCCGCCAACAGCAAGCTGGACGCCCAGCTGAGGACGCTCTCGGCGGGCGCCGACGACTTCGCCGACCGGGCCAGCCGGACGCAGGAGCGCATCGACCTCAAGACCCAGCAGGAGACCGAGAAGAAGAAGGCGGCGGCGGAGGCGGCCCGCAAGGAGCGGCTGCGACCGAAGTACGCGCTGCCGGTCACGCAGCGGGGGCTCAGCGCCTACTTCGGCCAGGCCGGCGTCAACTGGATGTCCGTCCACACCGGCATCGACTTCCCCGTCTCCTACGGCACGACGGTGATGGCCGCGACCGACGGCGTCGTCTCCACCAAGTGGAACAGCGCCTACGGCAACATGATGATCGTGACGGCGAAGGACGGCACGGAGACGTGGTACTGCCACCTCTCGTCGTACCGCGTCGCCGCCGGTACGACGGTGAAGGCCGGCGACCCGATCGCGTACTCCGGGAACTCCGGCAACTCGACCGGCCCGCACCTGCACTTCGAGGTCCGGCCGGCCGGCGGCGCCGCCATAGACCCGCTGCCGTGGCTGCGCAGCCACGGGCTCGACCCGACCTGACCGGCACCGGGGGCGCGGGCCCCCGGGACCCAGGCCCGGGGCCCGGGTCCGTCAGGTCTCTCCCCTACAGCTTCTCCACGGGCGCGTACCGCAGCAGCAGCCGCTTCGGCTTGGCCTCGCCGAAGTCGATCGTCGCCTCCGCGTTGCCGCCCGTGCCCTTCACCGCGACGACCGTGCCGAGGCCGAACTGGTCGTGGGTGACCCGGTCGCCGACCGCCAGCGAGACCACCGGCTGCTCCGAGGTCCGCCGGGTGGCGAAGCCGGACGCGCCCGACGCCGAGGAGCGCGAGCGGGTCGAGGAGAGCGAGGCAGCCACGCCCGCCGCGGGCCCGGAGGAGACCGGCGCCATCGCCCCGGTCCGCTTCCACTCCAGATACGCGCCCGGGATCTCCTCCAGGAAGCGCGAGGCCGGGTTGTACGACGGCTGGCCCCAGGCGCTGCGCATCGCCGACCGCGTGAGGTACAGCCGCTCCCGCGCGCGCGTGATGCCGACGTAGGCGAGCCGCCGTTCCTCCTCCAGCTCCTTGGTCTGGCCGAGGGCGCGCATGTGCGGGAAGACGCCGTCCTCCATGCCGGTCAGGAACACCACCGGGAATTCGAGGCCCTTGGCGGTGTGCAGGGTCATCAGGGTGATGACGCCGTCGCCGTTCTCGTCGTCGTCGGGGATCTGGTCGGAGTCGGCGACCAGGGCGACCCGCTCCAGGAAGTCGGCGAGCCCGGCCTGCTCCTCGCCCTCGCCGGACTCCTGCTCGAACTCCAGTGCCACGGAGGCGAGTTCCTGGAGGTTCTCGATGCGGGTCTCGTCCTGCGGGTCCGTGGAGTTCTGCAACTCGGCCAGGTATCCGGTGCGTTCGTAGATCGCCTCCAGGACCGTGGCGGGCCCGGCACCGGACTCCACGACCGTACGGAGGTCCTCCATCAGCGTGTTGAACCGCTTGACCGCGTTCGTCGACCGCGCGGCCATGCCGTACGCCTCGTCGACGCGCCGGAGCGCCTGCGGGAAGCTGATCTTCTCGCGCTGGGCGAGGGCGTCGATCATCGCCTCCGCGCGGTCGCCGATTCCGCGCTTGGGGACGTTGAGGATGCGGCGGAGCGGGACGGAGTCCTCCGGGTTGGCGAGCACCCGCAGGTAGGCGAGGACGTCCCGGACCTCCTTGCGCTCGTAGAAGCGGACGCCGCCGACGACCTTGTAGGGCAGGCCGACCCGGATGAAGATCTCCTCGAAGACACGGGACTGCGCGTTGGTGCGGTAGAAGACGGCGACATCGCCCGCCTTCGCCTCGCCCGCGTCCGTCAGACGGTCTATCTCCTCGGCGACGAACTGTGCCTCGTCGTGCTCGGTGTCGGCGACGTAGCCGGTGATCTGCGCGCCCGCGCCCGCGTTGGTCCACAGGTTCTTCGGGCGGCGGGACTCGTTGCGCTCGATGACCGCGTTGGCGGCGGAGAGGATCGTCTGCGTGGAGCGGTAGTTCTGCTCCAGGAGGATCGTCGTCGCGTTCGGGTAGTCCTCCTCGAACTGGAGGATGTTGCGGATCGTCGCGCCCCGGAAGGCGTAGATCGACTGGTCGGCGTCACCGACGACGCAGAGCTCGGCGGGGGGCAGGTCGGGCTCGCCGGTGCCGACCAGCTCGCGCACGAGGGCGTACTGCGCGTGGTTGGTGTCCTGGTACTCGTCGACCAGGACGTGCCGGAAGCGGCGGCGGTAGTGCTCGGCGACGTCCGGGAAGGCGCGCAGCAGATTGACCGTCGTCATGATCAGGTCGTCGAAGTCGAGGGCGTTCGCCTCGCGCAGCCGGGACTGGTAGAGGGCGTAGGCCTGGGCGAGGGTCTTCTCGAAGCCGTCGCTCGCGCGGGCGGCGAAGTCCTCCTCGTCGACCAGCTCGTTCTTGAGGTTGCTGACCTGGGCGCTGAAGGACTTCGGCGGGAACCGCTTGGGGTCGAGGTCCAGGTCCCGGCAGACCAGGGCCATCAGGCGCTTGGAGTCGGCCGCGTCGTAGATCGAGAAGGAGGAGGTGAAGCCGAGCTTCTTGCTCTCCCTGCGCAGGATCCGCACGCAGGCGCTGTGGAAGGTCATCACCCACATCGCGTTCGCGCGCGGGCCGACGAGGTGCTCGACGCGCTCCTTCATCTCGCCCGCGGCCTTGTTGGTGAAGGTGATCGCGAGGATCTGGCCCGGGTGCACCTGGCGCGCGCCGAGCAGGTGGGCGATGCGGTGGGTGAGCACGCGCGTCTTGCCGGAACCGGCGCCGGCCACGATGAGCAGCGGGGAGCCGGCGTGCACGACGGCCGCCCGCTGGTTGTCGTTCAGCCCCTCCAGGAGTGCGGCCGGGTCCAGGGCCGGGCGGGCGGCGCCGTCGCGGTAGTAGGCGTCCCGGTCCGGGGGCATGTCGAACTTCCCGCCGAACAGATCGTCCGGAATCGACTCCGGAGCGTGCTCGTCCTCGGGCGGCGGCGGAGGTTCCTCGTCATGGCCGCGGGGGGCCTGGAGGTTCGCCAGGAAGCTGTCGTCAAAGAGGCTGCTCATCGCTCTCCGAGTCTAGGGCGCCCCACCGACAACCGGCCGCCGCCCCGAAAACTCGTCCCGGTCACCGAACAGATCCACTCCGTCACGGCCGGTCGACGCGCGTCACGCAGCAGGGAACACCCGTCTCGAACCCTTCGACACCATCGGGCAAGCCGCCCATAACATCCCGAATCGCGCCGCCCGGACCCCACACAACGCCAAGGTCACGAAAATGTATCGGGCATATCGCACATCAAACTTCACAGAGACCACACGAGTTGGCTAGCGTGCCGGGCAGGCCGCACGACCCCCACCGGCGAACGTCGCCGGGCCGCACGGCCTCCGCCGAGTCCGGAGTGCCGCCGCGCACCCGGAGCCGGGGACCCACACCGACCTTGGGGTGAATCGGTCCCGACTCCCCACCGGAGAACGGACCGTAGGGCAACCCTTCCGAACCACCCGCCCGAACCCGACAGCTAACTCGGTAGGCGGAACGCTGGAAGGAGTCGCCCCCGTTGGCGTCGCACCGCAAGTCCCGGCCGTCAGGAACGCGCGCGGCAGGCATACGCACCCCCGCCCTGGCCACCGCAGCCCTCACCTCCATGGCCCTGTTCTCCCAGACGGCCGAGGCCGCCCCCTCCGACGACGGCAAGCCGAGCCTGGAGGAGGTCGAGAAGAAGGTCGACTCCCTCTACCGGCAGGCGGAGTCGGCGACCGAGAAGTACAACGCGGCCAAGGAGCGGACCGGCAGGCAGCGCAAGCAGGTCGACGCCCTGCTCGACGACGTCGCCCGGCGCACCGACCGGCTCAACAAGGCGCGTGAGGAACTGGGTTCGTTCGCGGCGGCCCAGTACCGGACCGGGGCGAGCGTCCCCGACACGGCGACCTTCCTGCTCGCGGACAGTCCCCAGGACTACTTCGACCAGGACCAGCTGATGAGCCGCCTGACCTCGCGCCAGAAGGGCGCGGTCGACGACTACGTCACCGAGCAGTCCGCGACCATGAAGAAGCGGCAGGAGGCCTCCCAGAGCCTCGACACGCTCACCGAGACGCAGGACGACCTCAAGACCGCCAAGACCACCGTGCAGACGAAGCTGGCCTCCGCGCGGGAGCTGCTGTCGCAGCTGACGGCCGCGGAGAAGGCCCGGCTGGCGGCGATCGAGAAGCGGCAGCAGGAGGCGGCGGACCGCAAGGCGGCGGAACTGGCGAAGCAGCAGGCCGCGGCGGCCGACCAGGCGGCGTCGTCCTCGGCGTCGAGCGGCTCCTCTTCCGACTCGGGCTCCGGCTCCGGTTCCGGCTCGGACTCCGCCTACGCCACGAAGGCCGCCAAGGCGATCGCCTTCGCCCGCGCGCAGATCGGCAAGCCGTACGTCTGGGGCGCCACCGGCCCCGGCTCCTACGACTGCTCCGGGCTCTCCCAGGCCGCCTGGAAGGCCGCGGGCGTCTCCCTGCCGCGCACCACCTACGACCAGGTGAACGCCGGCACCACCGTCCCCCTCGCCGACGCCCGGCCCGGCGACCTGGTCTTCTTCTACGACGACGTCAGCCATGTCGGCATCTACATCGGCAACGGCATGATGATCCACGCCCCCAAGCCCGGCGCCTACGTCCGCGAGGAGTCGATCTACTACGGCGGCGAGTCGATCATCCACAGCGTGGTGCGGCCGGCCTGACCCTCACGGGGCGCCCGCCGTCCCCCGGGCGCCCCACCCGCTCCCCCGCACTCCCCCGCCCGTCCCCCGCACGCCTCGGCGCACCGGCGCGCGGTTTTCGGGCCGCACGCGCGCGTGCATCGTTCGTGACACGCGCGCGTGCCCCGTTCGTCCTGCGGCAGGCTCTCCCTAGCATCAGGGGCATGTCCGGCATGTCACCCCTCCGCGCCTGGTGGGCGCAGCGTCCGCCGGCGGCCGGGGCCGCCGTGATGGCCACCGGCATCCTGTCGGTGGGGCTGCACCTGGCGGGCGCTGAGACCGTGTCCAGGGTGGCGCTGGTGCTCGCCTGCGTGATGTGGGCGGCGCTGGCGGCGGACTTCGTCGTACGGCTGGCACGGGATCGCCGGCGGTGGGCGCGGGAGGCGCGGACGCCGGGCGCGCTCACCGCCGTGGCGGCGACGACGGTGCTGGGGACGCGGTTCTCGGCGCTCGGGTGGCAGGCCCTCGCCGAGGCCCTGCTGGCACTGTCGGTGGTGCTGTGGCCGCCGTTGCTGGTCCTCGTCGTGCGGCACTGGAGGCCGCGGATGCCGGGAGCGGTGTTCCTGGCCTGTGTGGCCACGCAGGGGCCTGCCGTGCTCGGCGCGACGCTGGCGGCGGCCCTGACGACGGCGTGGCTCGCGCACCTCTCGCTGGTCCTGTTCTGGCTGGGCCTTGCGATGTACGGGCTCGCCGTGCCCCGGTTCGAGTGGCGGCAGATCGCCCAGGGGCCCGGTGACCAGTGGGTGGCGGGCGGCGCGCTCGCGATCTCCGCGCTGGCCGGGGCGCGGCTGCTGGCGGCCGACAGCGCGCGGCTGTACCTGTGGAACGACGACGACCGGGGCGTCCTGCGCGTGGTGACGGTGGGGCTGCTGGTCCTGGACCTGGCCTGGTACGTCGTGCTGCTGGCCGCGGAGGCGGCGTGGCCCCGGCCGCGTTACGACGTGCGCCGCTGGGCGACGGTGTTCCCGATGGGGATGACGGCGACGGCGACGCTGTCGGTCGCCGCCGCCGTCGGCGGTGCGTGGCTGAAGTGGCCGGGGCGGGTGCTGGTGTGGGTCACGGTGGCGGCCTGGCTGGCGGTGGCGGCCGGCGCAGTGGCGGGCGCCCGTGCCGCCCTCAGGTCCACAGGACGGCGATGAAGATGTTCACCACCGTGAGCAGGCCCACCAGGCCGAAGGCGCCCTTCTCGACCTTCTCGTCGTCCCGTTTCACGTAGACGAGCCCGAGGATCACGATCAGCAGGGCGAGCTTCACGCCGATCTTGATCGTGTTGACGTGGTGGTCGTCGGCCTCGTTGAGGCCGACCAGGATCACACCGGTCGCGAGCATGGTGAACGCGCCGTGCAGCATCCCGGGGACGAACCGGGCCGTGCCCTGGCCCATCGCCTTCATCTGGGTGAGGAAGCCGCCGAGGAGCGCGGCGATGCCGATGATGTGCAGGCCGACGAAGAGATGGATGAGTACGTCCATGGCCCCGGAGCCTAATCAGGGCGGTCCGGGGCACCTGCCACCGGCCCCTCCCTCGGCACCGTCCGCCCCGCATATATGCACCCCATAGCAGCCCGCGTCTCCCACCAGCCCCGGAACCGCCGCTTCGGTCATCCCGCCCCGGGAAGCCGACGACTCCGTACCGGAATTCCGTACACATACCGTCGGGTAACGATCCGGTCGTGCCAATTCCGCGCATCGCGTTACCAAGCCGACACACCCGGGCCTAGCGTCCTCCCCCAGGTGACCGACTCCCCACCGCCGCCCGGGCCAGGGGCGGCAGTCGGACACCACCGCCGAGAAGGTCCGGCGGCGGCCCGCTCCCCCTGTGCGGGCCGCCGCCGGACGCGCGATGCGCACTCCCCGCGGACGAGACGGCGGTCGTAGGAAAGGACGGGACAGTCCAGGTGGCAGTGCACCGCAAGCCCCGACAGCGCTCGCTCAGCGGCAACACGGCCCGCACGGCCGCCACCCTCGCCCTGGCGGGCGCGGCCACCGCGACGGCCTTCGAAGGGACCGGAAACGCCGAGCCGCAACTGACACCGGCGCAGGTGAAGGCCAAGGTGGACCAGCTGTACCAGGAGGCCGAGGAGGCCACCCAGAAGTACGACGGAGCGAAGGAGAAGGCCGACACGGCCCAGCGGCGGCTGAAGTCGCTGCAGGACGAGACCGCCCGCGCCCAGGCGAAGTTCAACTCCGCGCGGGACGCCCTCGGCTCCATAGCAGCCGCGCAGTACCGCGACGGCGGCATCGACCCGGCCTGGCAGCTGGCGCTGTCCAGCGATCCCGACCGGTACCTCGACGACGCGGCCTTCGCCGAGCGGGCCGGCGACCGGCAGGCCGGTGCGGTGGCGCGGGTACGGCAACAGCTGCGGGAGATCGAGCAGCTGCGGGGCGCGGCACACGTCGAGCTGACGTCGCTGCGGTCCCGGCAGGCCGAACTGAAGCGGGAGAAGGCCGCCGTCAACGGCAAGCTGGACGAGGCGCGGCAGCTGCTGGACCGGCTGTCACCGCAGCAGCGGTCCGCGGTCACAGCGGACGACGGCACCGGACGCGCCTCCCGCTCCGCGCCGGACGCCCGCGCCCCGCTGGCCGCCGGCAGCGTCGCCGCCACCGACTCCCGCGCCGCGGCTGCCGTCGCCTACGCCTACTCGAAGCTCGGCAGCCCCTACGTCTGGGGCGCGACCGGCCCCGACGCCTTCGACTGCTCGGGCCTCGCCCAGGCCGCCTACCGCTCCGCCGGCGTCTCCATCCCCCGCACCACCTACGCCCAGATCGACGCCGGCCGCCGCGTCTCCCGCTCCGAGCTCCAGCCGGGCGACCTGGTGTTCTTCTACTCGGGCATCAGCCACGTCGGCATCTACATCGGCAACGGCCAGATGATCCACGCGCCGAACCCGTCGGCGCCGGTACGGATCGCGCCGATCGACGAGATGCCGTTCGCGGGGGCGACGCGGGTCGTCTGAGCGGTGTCAGACCAGGCGGCGGGCCGTCGCCCAGCGGGTCAGCTCGTGCCGGTTGGACAGCTGCAGCTTCCGCAGTACCGCCGACACATGGGACTCGACCGTCTTCACGGAGATGAACAGCTGCTTGGCGATCTCCTTGTAGGCGTAGCCGCGGGCGATGAGGCGCAGGACCTCGCGCTCGCGCTGGGTGAGGCGGTCGAGGTCCTCGTCGACCGGCGGGGCGTCGGTGGAGGCGAAGGCGTCCAGAACGAACCCGGCGAGCCGCGGCGAGAAGACGGCGTCCCCCTCCTGGACCCGGAAGATCGAGTCGACCAGGTCGGTACCGGTGATCGTCTTGGTGACGTAGCCGCGGGCGCCGCCCCGGATCACGCCGATCACGTCCTCGGCCGCGTCCGACACGGACAGCGCGAGGAAACGCACCGGCCGCTCGGCGTCCGCCGTCAACGGGGCGCACCGGCGCAGCACCTCGACCCCGCCGCCGCCCGGCAGGTGCACGTCCAGGAGGACCACCTCGGGCCGGGTCGCGGTGATCACCGAGACCGCCTGGTCGACGTCGGCGGCCTCGCCGACCACCTCGACGCCGGTCTGCTCGGTCCGGCCGATCTCGGCCTGGACGCCCGTCCGGAACATCCGGTGGTCGTCGACGAGGACCACCCGCACCCGACGCCCGGCCTCGTCCGCGCCTTCCGCCGGGCCGTTCCCCGGACCGTTCGCCTCGGTCGCGTCGCTCATGACGTCTTCTCCGCCCTCTCCATCTCCAGCTCGACCTCCGTGCCGCCGCCCGGCACGGAGCGCAGCCGTGCGGTGCCGCCATGGCGCTCCATGCGGCCGATGACCGATTCTCTGACACCCATGCGGTCGGCGGGTATCGAGTCGAGGTCGAAACCGGGACCGCGGTCACGGACGGACACGAAGACCGTCCTGCCCTCGACCTCGGCGTAGACCTGGACGGCGCCGCCCTCGCCACCGTACTTGGCCGCGTTGACCATCGCCTCGCGCGCGGCCTGCATCTGCGCGCCCGTCCGTTCGTCGAGCGGGCAGTCCCCGACCACGACAACCTCGATGGGGACGCCGTGCTTGTCCTCCACCTCCGCCGCGTTGCGCCGGACCGCGTCGGCGAGGGTGGCGGGTTCGTCGGCCTCGTCCTTGCCGGTGCCCTCGGGCTTGTAGAGCCAGGTGCGCAGGTCGCGCTCCTGGGCGCGGGCCAGGCGGCGCACCTCGCCCGCGTTCTCCGCGTTGCGCTGGATCAGGGTGAGGGTGTGCAGCACGGAGTCGTGGACATGGGCGGCGACCTCGGCGCGCTCCTGGGCGCGGATACGCATCAGCCGCTCCTCGGAGAGGTCCTGGGTCATCCGCACGAGATACGGGCCGGCGAGCAGCGTGATGCCGACGAGCACGGCGAGCGAGGCCTGGAGCACCGCCCCGATGTGCGCGGCGGAGCCCTGCATGACGAAGACGCCCGAGACGCCCGCGGTGACGAGCAGGACGCCGACGCCCGCGCGCAGCAGGCTGAGCGTGCGGCGCCGGCTGCCGACCTCGACCCAGCGGGCCCGGCGTGCGTTGTCCGCCTGCCGCCAGACCAGGGCGACACCGGCGGCGACCAGGACGGCGGGAAGGAGGTAGGCCTTGGCGCCGCTGGTCAGGTTGACGCTGCCCACGAACACCATGGACACGACGACCATGAGGAGCAGGGCGACGATCTGGCCCTTGTCGGGCTTGCGGGCGACGAGTCTGCGTCGGCCGTCCGCCGAGGTCTCGGTGGTGACCAGGGAGGGCGGCTTCTGCCCGCCGACCCCGCCGACGCCGAGGGGCACGAAGAACCAGAACGCGGCGTACAGCAGCGCGCCGAGGCCGTTGGCCATGAACAGGCCGACGAAGACGAGCCGCACCCACACGACGGGCAGCCCGAGGTGCCCGGCGAGGCCCCGCGCCACTCCGCCGAGCCAGCGGCCGTCGCTGCTGCGGTAGAGCTTGCGCGGCGGCCGGGGGGCGTCGAGGGGCGCTGCTGCGGCTTCCGGCATGCCATCGATGTTCACACGCCCGGAGTTGCGGAGCATCAGGGTCGACCCCCGAGACTCCCCTGATCTTCGGATTTCCCGTGGGCACTGCCGGTGTCGCGTCGTTCGAACGCTTCCCGGTCCGGCCTCGGGGCAGATTTCAGGGTTCGGCCAGGGTCATCCCGACTGCCGCCGCGGCGGCTCGGCCGTCACCATTGACTCATGACTGATCACGAGCACGCCGCGACGGGTCCGGGACCCGGCCCCGGCCCGCGGCCCGCAGCGGGCGCCGGGCCGTCGGATGCCGCGCCCGCCGCGGCGGATTCGGCCGCGACGGGTGCCGGGGGCACCGCTGCCGGCGCGGAAGCCGTCGACGCGGCCTCCCCCCGGTTCCGGCGCGACCGCCGGCACAAGATGATCGCGGGCGTGTGCGCGGGGCTCGGCCGCCACACGGACCTGGACCCGGTGATCTTCCGCATCACCCTGGCCGTGCTGGCCGCGACCGGCGGCATCGGTCTCCTCTTCTACGGCTTCGCCTGGCTCTTCGTGCCGTACGAGGACGACGAGGAGAACGAGGTCCGCAAGCTGCTGACCGGCCGGGTCGACGGGCAGGCCCTGACGGCCGTGCTGTTCGCGCTGGTCGGCTGCGGAGTGCTGCTGACGATGATCAGGAACGGCCAGGTGCTGGCGTTCGCCGTCGTCCTCTCCCTGCTGCTGGCCGGCGCCGGGTACTGGTCGCGGCGGCGCGGCGCCCCCGACCCGGACCCGCTGTCCGCCCAGGCCGTTGCCGACGCCCCGCCGGAGGCCCAGGCACCGCCGATCCCGATCTCCTACCCCTCGTGGTGGCGGGACCCGATCGTCAAGGACGGCACGCACGTCGGGGGCACCGGCTACCTGTGGGGCCCGGCCGAGGTCCGCGGCCGGGAGGCCCCGGGACTCGACTTCCGGCTGAGCACCCCGTGGGTCCACGGCCAGGACGTCCGCACCCGGCAGACCCCGCCCCCGAGACCACGCGGACCGCGCGGACCGCGCTGGATCGGCGGCTGGATCTTCCTGTCGGCTCTCGTGGCAGGCGCCCTGGGCACGGGGCTGACGTGGGACACACACCCGCTGGGCACCAGCCTCCAGACCGGCCTGGCCTGCGCGCTGATCGTGTTCGGGCTGGGCACGGCACTCAGCTCGTTCCTGGGACGCACGGGGGCCGGCTCGCTCTTCCTCGCCCTGCTCACAGCGGCCCTGCTGGCGGGCGCGACGGCACTCCCGTCCGACATCAGCACCCACTGGACCCGGGCGAAATGGACCCCGGCCACGGCGGCGGAGGTGTCGCCGGCGTACGACCTCGGGACGGGCGTGGCCACGCTGGATCTGACGCACATACGCGTCGCCCCGGGGCGGACGGTGTCGACCTCAGCCGAAGTGGGCGCGGGCCAGTTGAAGATCGTCGTGCCGGCGGACGTGACCGTGCGGATGACCATCGACGTGGGGGTGGGCGACATCCAGTTGCCCGGTGACGACAAGAAGGACGTGGACGTGGAACCGGGCAGGCACAAAGACGTGACGCTGGCGCCGGTGAGCGGCGCGAAGGACGCGGGGACGCTCGGCCTGGATCTCCAGGTCGGCGCGGGACAGGTGGAGGTGACCCGTGCTGCGGCATGAGTTCCAGCCCGGACGGCTGGTCGTCGGTGTCTTCCTGACGGCCGCGGGGATCGCCTACGCCGGTGACGCGGGCGGCTGGTGGGACACCGAGTGGTTCGCGGTCATCCCCGTGACGGTGGCCGGCCTCGTCCTCGCGGGGCTGACCGCGGCGCTGACCCGGGCGATACGCAGGCGCCGCGGCACACCGGAGAACTAGAGAGCCGGAACGCCGGTCAGAGGCCCAGTGAAGCCCGTGCCGAGCGGTGTTGTCGTCGGGCGCGGAGGATCGCGTCCAGGGAGAGGTAGGGGGCGCCGGCCAGGACCAGGGGCAGCCAGGCCATCAGGTAGGCGAGGTCGTTGCCGTAGTAGTACGGGGAGTTGGCCCAGCTGATGGTCAGCCAGAGGCTGAGGGAGATCAGCGCGCCGCCGAGCGCGGCCAGCCGGGCCAGCAGGCCGAAGAGGGTGCCGAGGCCGACGGCGAGCTCGCCGATGGCGATCGCGGTGCCGAAGCCGACGGGGTTCTTCAGGGCCAGGTCGATCAGGGCCGGGATCGCGGCGGAGTCGCGGACGGCGCGCATGGTGTCGCCGATGGATCCGGAGCCGCCGGATTTGAGGAAGGCGCTGTCGGTCAGTTTGTCCAGGCCGGCGTAGATGAAGGTGACGCCCAGGAAGATCCGCAGGGGAAGGAGGGCGTACCGGGTGGCGGTGTCCCGCAGACTGCGGTCGCCGTCGAGATACGGGGTGTGCGTGTCCGAACGAATGCCGTGAGTCATCGCCAGTAGCCGCCTCTCGCCGCAGTACCCGGGCCCCTCAACAGACCATACGTACGACAACCGCGGTCGGCTCAACCCTCTGCCGGACGTTTTTCCGAATTTCGGCCGGACCTAGACACCCGGAGGGTGGAGAAAGGCGGACAGGAAGGGACACGTCCGGGCCGGGCAGGCCCGCTCACTCGGTCACCTCGACCGTGCACCGGTTGGTCGCCACTCCGGCCGCGGTCACCACCTGGACCTCGACGGAGCCGGGCTCCACGTCGGCGGGGACGGGGACGGTGAGGACGTGGTCCGTGGGGTTGCTGAAGCCGCCGGTGACCGGGACCAGGGGGACGTGGACGTTGACGGCGCCGATGCGGACCACCATGCGGGAGAGGCGGTCGGCGGTCTGGGCGCCGGGCGGGACGAAGCCGGTGCCGCGGATCTCGATGTCGTCGCCCGTGCGGATCGGGGCGTCCAGGTCACCGGCCTCGCGGGCGCGGACCACGGACAGGATCACCGGCCGGCCGCCCTCGGCGTACTTGCCGGCCAGGTAGGTCGCGGCGGAGATCAGGACCACCGTCGCGAGGCCCCACGGCAGGTCGGGGAGCTGGTCGGGGCGGCGGGCGAGCCGTACGGCGGCGAAGAGCAGGGCGACGGCGCTGATGACGACGTACTGGATGTCGGCGAAGGTGCCGCGGCCGGAGTCGTCGGTGAGCAGGTCGGCGGCGCGGGGGCGGTGGGCGCGCACCTTCTGCAGGCGCTGGCCGGCGATGCGCAGGCCGACCACCCGGCGCACCAGCACGGCGATGCCGCAGACCACGGCGAGGACGGTCACCACGCCGGCGCCGCGGGCGAGGTCGAGACCGGCGATGAGGGCGTCGCGGTCGGCGGGAGAGGAGGCGGCGGCCAGGCGGCCGGCCAGGACGAGGACGGCGTAGGCGACGAAGAGGACCCAGGAGGCGGCGACGGTGCGGGAGGTGGACATGCGGTTGTCCTCGCCGATGACGGGGGCGAGCACCCCGCCGCGCGAGCGGTGGAACCAGGAGGCCGCGGTGAGGGTGAGGGCCACGAGGAGGGCGGCGAGCAGTCCGGCGGTGCGGGCGCTGGTCCAGCCGGTGCCGATGGCGGTGAGGGCCTGGGTGAGAAGCATGATCACGACGGCGGCCCAGACGGTGCACGCGGTGCGCAGCCACAGGCGGGCGAGCCAGGCCTCGCCCTCGGCGCGACCGCGTTCGGCGACCACCCCTGCGGACTGGGCGAGTTCCTCGGAGACCCACTGGCGGGAGGCGGAGGCCGAGTGGGCCACCGCCGCGGGCAGCCCCTGCCCGGCCGCGAACTCCTCCCGCTTCAGGAGGAATTCGGCGACCGCCCGCCGGTGTCCCTCCCGTGCCCCGTGCGGGCAGTCACCGCACGCGCAGCCGCCCCCGTGGGCACCCGAACCGGCGCCCTGTCTCGCCTCCTGCACCGCCACGCCCGACGCCTGCCTTCCCCACGCCCGGGGCACGACGCGCAGGGCCCTCCCCGGGGCCGGACGGCGTCGCGCAACTCCCTTGTGTCGAGGACGAATTGTGCCCTACGCCACGCCGTTCGCGTTCAGCGGGCCGGTCACCACGAGTGAAGATACGGCGGACGTGTTGACCCGGCTGCGAGAATTTCCCCATGGCCGAGATCATCCAGCGGGACGGGACCTGGGCCTTCGACGGCAGTACGGTCCGGATCACGCCGGGACGCCACCGGTCCGTTCCGCTGTTCCGGCAGACCTACGGGGAGATCGCGGTACCCCTGGAGGCGGTGGCGGGGGTGGTGTACGAGCCGGAGCGCAGGCGGGGGCGGCTGAGGATGCGGCTGCGCGAGGGGGCGGACCCCTTGTTGCAGGCGACGGGCGGGCGGCTGCCGGAGGCGGCGGATCCGTACCGGCTGGCGGTGGACGGGGACCGGTCGGGGGTGGCCGAGTACGTCGTGGCGGAGATCCGGCAGTCGCTGCTGCTGGACCAGGTCCCGACGGAGCCGGCGGGGACGTACCTGCTGCCGGGGCCGCCGGTTCCGGTGTCGGTGCGGTCCTCGGACGGCACGGTGTCGTTCGACGGTACGCAGGTGCGCATCGACTGGGCCGACACCGCGGACCGGGTCAAGCGGGCCACCGGGCCCCGGATCATCGGCGTCGGCGATCTGGTCCAGGTGGAGTGGCTGCCCAACTCCGGGTTCGAGGACGGCTTCCTGCGGTTCGTGACCCGGGAGACGGTGTTCTCGAAACTGCCGGCCGAGCGCGACCCGTACGCCCTCGACCTGTGGGGCAGTGTCCGCCGCGACCTGCTGACGGCGCTCGTCGCGGCGGCGGTCACGGCCCGGCTGCCGCACCCGTCGACCCGGCCCGGCACGGAGCACACCGACCGGGACCGGCCCCCGGCGACCGTGCCGCACCAGTCCGCCGACCACCACGACGTCCTCCTGCGCAGGCTGCGCGAACTGGGCGAACTGCACCGCGACGGCGTCCTCACCGACGAGGAGTTCACCCGGACAAAGGCAGCCGTACTGCGAAGCTTCTGACCCAGGGGGCAGCAGCGCCCCCGAAGGGGCGCGGGGAACTGCGCGACCAGCCACGACGGCGCCGCAGACGCCAGACGACGGATCGCGGCGCTTCCAGCGGAGCGCCTTGCGGAGCGTCTAGCTCAGCAGATCCGGTTCGCTCCGGCTGATGTCCCGCCACAGGGGCTGGTAGTTGATCCAGGCCACCAGGTCGCCGCCGAGCTGCTCCCGGGTGGCGACCGCGAGCTTGTGGTCGATGAGCAGCGGCCGGCCGGCCGCTTTCGCGGTCAGCTGGACCTGCGCGGACTTCTCCATGGACAGGAACCACCAGGCCGCCGCGTCCACCGAGTCGCCGACGGTCAGCAGCCCGTGGTTGCGCAGCACCAGCGCCTTGCGGGAGCCGAGGGCGGCGGCGATCCGGCGGCCCTCCTCGGCGTCGACGGCCACGCCGGTGTACGCGTCGTAGAGGGCGTGGTCCTCGTAGAAGGCACAGCTCTCCTGGCTGATCGGGTCGAGCAGGTCGCCGAGGGCGGACAGGGCGCGGCCGTGCACGGAGTGGCAGTGGGCGACGGCGACGACGTCGGGGCGGGCCGCGTGCACCTGGGCGTGGACGGTGAAGGCGGCCTGGTTGACGTGGTAGCGGCCCTCGATGACCTGCCCGTCCTGGTTGGCGAGGACGAGGTCGCCGACGGTGACGTGCTTGAACGGCATGCCGAACGGGTTGACCCAGAAGCAGTTCGAGTACTCGGGGTCGCGGGCGGTGATGTGCCCGGAGACACCGTCCTCCAGTCCGGCCCGGCCGAAGATCCGCAGCGCTCCGGTGAGCCGCTCCTTGCGATGCCGGCGTTCGTCGTCGAGCGAGTCGTACATCGGCGGCATCGCGAACTGAAGCTGGTCGGTGGGCAGCGGAAGGGGCGGGGTCGGCCCGTGCATAGGTCCTCCAGCACTGGGTTTGTGTTACGGCCGGAAGTTACCGCCGGTCAGTGCAGGAAAACAGAGCTGTTCTGTAAAGATGACGCGCGCGAGCAGATCGCAACAGAAGTTGTCGGAAATCGACGGCCGGATGACTCGTACGGCACACGCCGAAGAGGTGGCGCCGCCGGAGCCGCGCCACCTCTTCTTCGGGCCTACTCCCACTCGATGGTGCCCGGCGGCTTGGAGGTGACGTCGAGGACGACCCGGTTGACGTCACGGACCTCGTTGGTGATCCGGGTGGAGATCTTCGCGAGGACCTCGTACGGCAGGCGGGACCAGTCGGCCGTCATGGCGTCCTCGGAGGAGACCGGGCGCAGCACGATCGGGTGGCCGTAGGTGCGGCCGTCGCCCTGGACGCCGACACTGCGGACGTCCGCGAGCAGGACCACCGGGCACTGCCAGATGTCACGGTCGAGACCGGCCGCGGTCAGCTCCTCGCGGGCGATCGCGTCGGCGTCGCGGAGCAGGTCGAGACGCTCCTTCGTCACCTCGCCGACGATCCGGATGCCGAGGCCGGGACCCGGGAACGGCTGGCGCTGGACGATCTCCTCCGGCAGGCCGAGCTCCTGGCCGACCATCCGGACCTCGTCCTTGAAGAGCTTGCGGAGCGGCTCGATGAGCTGGAACTCCAGGTCCTCGGGGAGGCCGCCGACGTTGTGGTGGGACTTGATGTTCGCGGTGCCGGTGCCGCCGCCGGACTCGACGACGTCCGGGTAGAGGGTGCCCTGGACCAGGAACTCCACGGCCGGTCCTGCGTCGGCGATGATCTCGGCCTGGGCCTGCTCGAAGACCCGGATGAACTCGCGGCCGATGATCTTCCGCTTCTGCTCGGGGTCCGAGACACCGGCGAGCGCGTCGAGGAAGCGGGCCTCCGCGTCGACGACGACCAGCTTGACGCCGGTCGCGGCCACGAAGTCCTTCTCGACCTGCTCGGTCTCGCCCTTGCGCATCAGACCGTGGTCGACGTAGACGCAGGTCAGCTGGTCACCGATGGCCCGTGCGACGAGGGCCGCGGCCACCGCGGAGTCGACGCCGCCGGACAGGCCGCAGATGGCGCGCCTGTCGCCGACCTGCTCGCGGATCGCGGCGACCTGCTCGTCGATGACGTTGCCGGTGGTCCAGGTGGGCTTGAGGCCCGCGCCCCGGTACAGGAAGTGCTCCAGGACCTGCTGGCCGTGCGTGGAGTGCATGACCTCGGGGTGGTACTGGACGCCGTAGAGCTTCTTCTCGTCGTTCTCGAAGGCGGCGACCGGGACGACGTCCGTGGACGCGCTGACGGTGAAGCCCTCGGGGGCGGCGGAGCAGGCGTCGCCGTGCGACATCCACACGTGCTGCTCGGCGGGGGTGCCCTCGAAGAGGGTGGAGGACGCCTTGGAGACGTGCAGGTCGGTACGGCCGTACTCGCGGGCGCCGGTGTTGTCGACGGTGCCGCCGAGGACCTGGGCCATCAGCTGGAAGCCGTAGCACATGCCGAAGACGGGGACGCCGGCCTCGAAGAGCGCGCGGTCCAGGCGGGGGGCGCCCTCCTCGTACACGGACGAGGGGCCGCCGGAGAGGATGATCGCCGCCGGGTTCTTCGCGAGCATCTCGGCGACCGGCATGGTGCTGGGCACGATCTCGCTGTAGACCCGGGCCTCGCGGACGCGGCGGGCGATGAGCTGGGCGTACTGCGCGCCGAAGTCGACGACCAGGACGGTGTCGGGAGCGGCGGCAGCGGGAGTCGCTGATGACACGGGGTGCCTTCCGGCGGTCGGGCGGGGGTCTGTGGTTACCGATTCTAACGGGGCGGGCGCGGGACACCTCGCCGTAGTGCTGTGGCATACTCGCCCCCATGCTCACGCAGACGACCTTCCTCTTTACCTATGGCGACCGGCCCACCGGCTGCCATGGTCGTGCTGCTTGAGCAACTGACAAGCGACTTCCCCAGGCGCCCCGGGCCGACAAGGTCCGGGGCGCCTGGTGTTTCTCCGGATCCTGCCGCTCCGGGGCACCTCCCTTCAGATGAGGAGCCCCGACATGACCGCCCTCGATGTGACCGGTGCCCGTACCGCCGAGGCCGCCGACGTGATCACCGGTGCGCGGGAGCGCATCGACGCGCTCGACGACCGGATCATCGGTCTGATCCAGGAACGGATGGCCGTCTCCGCCGTCGTCCAGGACGCCCGGATCGCCTCCGGCGGCCGTCGGGTGAACCTCTCCCGGGAGATGGAGATCCTCGGCCACTACAGCTCGGCGCTCGGCAGGCCCGGCACCGCCCTCGCCATGACGCTCCTGGAACTGTGCCGGGGTCGCATCTGAGTCGGGCGGATCTGAGTTCGGGACCCTTCTCACCCGTACGGCGCGTGACCGGCCCGGGAGCCGCTTCGTTGGTGGGGTGTCCGTCCCAGCCAGGGGCGGGCCCGGAAGAACCACGCGTGGCTTCGCTGGGGCGATGAGGCGTACGGAACGTGCCGTGCGCCGTGGGACCTCGCTCCAGTCAAGTGACCGGACGGCAGGGGACAGCAGCCCGGTCACCCAAGAGACGGCCGGCTCCGGGGACGCCCGGGGCCGACCGGCGGAAAATTGCAAAAATGCACAAGGGCTGGGTCAAACGGTTGCGGAGGCCGCGTCCATCCAGCACGATGCGTAGAAGGCTCCCACGGCCTTCGGAGCTCCCAAGTCCCAGTTCAGGCAACGGAATTGCCGTGTGCCGGCCGTCCGCCAAAGGTCGAGACCTGCCGTACGCCCCGAGTGCGCCGGGGCGCCGACCCAGGGCATGGACGGCGGCACAGGGCGCAGAGACCAGCGGCGCAACCCCCCGGCGCCGCTCCCAGGCACCGACGCTGCCCTGACGTCGGTGCTGACGAAAGAAGGGCCCCGCGGCTCCGTTCCGCGGGGCCCTTCGCCTTGCCCCACAAACCCGGGACGACGAAGCCCGGGGCGGCGCAGCCCGAGGCGCCCAGGTCCGGCTGACTAGGTCCGGCTGACCGTGCCGCAGGCCTCCTCCTTGCCGATGTCGCGGCTGCGGTCGTACGGGTCGACGGACGGGCCGGTCGGGGCGGTGGTCCCGGTCGCGGCCCGGGAAGCGAACTCCGGGTGCAGATAGCCGTCGTCGATGCCGCAGACCGAGTTACCGGCGTCCTCGTCGTAGCGGAGCAGCGTCAGGCGGCCGGCCGTGACCTGGTACCGCGTGGGGTCGGGGAGTTCGGCCTCGATGACGCGGCGCACGATCGTCCGGGCGACCTCGGTGGAACCGTCGGTGGCGGCACCGGCGCGGACGACCGGATAGACGAAGGTGTAGTCGGCGTGCACGGCCACGCCCTGGTACTTGCCCTTCGCGAAGGTGATCCGGCCGCGCACCTTGACGACCTTCCCGGCCTGCTTGACGTCCTTCGGGTCGAAGCGGCTGAAGAGGAAGAGCGGGTTGTGGGTCCTGCTGGGGCTGCGCAGCGAGGTCTTGAGGTTGTCGAGCACGCCGGGCTGCTTGGGGTCGAGCACCGAGAGGGCCGCGGCGGGGTTGCCGCCGGCTATGACGTCGGGGTTCAGGCTGCCGTCCACCAGCAGCTTCCTGGTCTGCTGGAGGGCGAGTTCGACGCGGTCCTTCGGGATCGCTCCGAGCGCGGTGGCCTTCGGCAGCACGATGCCGGCCGCGCCGTCGGCCCAGCGCAGCGCCGGGGATCCGGCGAACGGATGGGCGAGCGTCGGGGTGCCGGGGGCGACCGCGGAGGGCGGGGCGGTCGGGGCGGTGGTCTCGTCGGGCAGCGGCGCGGTGGCGGTGTCCGCGCCCGAGGACGAGCCCGAGGACGAGCCGGAGGACGAGCCGAAGGGGTCGCCGGGGATCACGGACGGCCGCATCGCCACGACGGCCACGGCGATCGCCAGCGGGATGCCGACGACCGCCCAGATCCTGCGGCGCCGGGCGGCCCGCCCGTTCATCTCCTGCCAGGCGGGCCCGGTCCGCCATCCCTCGGGCTCCCCCGTGCGCCCCTTGAGCCGCTCGGTCACCTCACGGGCCCGGGCGGAGGGCTCCTTCGGGGCGGACTTGCGGATGTCCCGTTCGGTGTCCTGGAGGAACTGCTCCCACACCTCGTCGGATATGGAGGAGGACGACGGCTCGTCCCCCGACGATTCTTCGGACCGTCTGTCAGACATGGCACTCTCTCGCTCGGCCGTTCGACGGGGGCGAGAATAACCTTGGAATCGGCTGTGTTCATGCCACCCGACATCCCGACGGAACGAGTGACTCAGATCACATGAGGGTTCCGTGAATGCGGAGGCAACCATTCACAGGACTCGCCTGTCACATCTGCGGAACCAGCGGTGACATCCCTCCACCGCAGCTGACGCACGGGGGTCCTCCTCATGAAGCTTCGCCGGGTCATGGCCGCGGCAGCGGTCGCGGCCGTCGTCGCGCCGTTCGCCCTGCTGTCCGCACCGGTCGTCGCGTTCGCGGAGGACTCGCCGTCGACGCCCGCGTCCGAGAGCGCGCCGGGCGGGCCCGGCGACACGGAATCCGCCGCAGCCTCGGACTCCGCCTCCCCCAACGACAGCGACAGCGACAGCGACAGCACGAGTGCCTCGGCCTCCGGGTCCGCCTCGGCCGCCGCCTCCCCCAGCGGCAGCGCGAGCGCGTCGGCGTCGGCGTCCGCCGGGCCCTCCGGATCGGCCGAGCCCAGCGCGAACCCGTCCGACCCGGACGTGCCCTACTGCGAGGACCTCGACCAGAACTTCGGCGACGCCAAGGTGTCCGCCGACATCAAGGGCCTGCCCGGAAAGATCGTCGCGGGCGACGGCTTCCACGGCTTCGAGCTGGTCGTGACGAACGACGCCGAGGCCGACGTGGAGGGCGTCGCCTTCTACGCCGAGATCGAGAACTACGCGCTCGACGAGTCGAAGTACCTCAGCCCGTACGTCGACCTGGAGTTCAAGAACCCCGGCACCGGCTCCTGGGACCGGATCGGCGACGACGACTGGGCCGGCGACTACTTCCTCTACGTCCCGAAGCTGAAGTCGGGCGCGAGCACGTCGGTCGACCTGCGCGTCTCCGTCGACGCCAAGGCACCGGCCGGTGACGCCTACTCCTTCGGCTCCGGTGCCTACCTCGACAAGGTCCAGGGCCTGGACTGCGTCGCCGAGGGCTGGGCCCAGTACGACTTCACGGTCCTCGAGGCGGGCTCGTCCAACCCCGCCCCCGGTACGGCCACGCCGGGCGACGACGGCGGCAGGGACTCCGTGAAGAAGCCGCAGGGCGACGTCTCCGACCTGCCGACCGGCAACCTCGCCGACACCGGCACCAGTTCGGCGCTCCCCGTCATCGGCCTGGTCGGCGGGGTCGCCGTCGTCGTCGGCACCGGTGCGGTGGTCCTGGTACGGCGGCGGAGGACCGGCACGGACTCATAGGCAAGGTCGCGCGGACCGCCGTACGGCGGTCCGCGCACCGATCGAAGAGGGACCTGGGCTCGGAGGGGGGCACAGGTCCCTCTTCGGTGTCCGGCTACTTCTTCGGCGGTACGGCCGGCATCCCGAGGAACGGCAGCCGCAGCGCGCCGAACGCCTCCGCCGGGACCGCCGGGCGGTGCGGCTCGACCGCCGGCAGGCGCCGGTACGGCTCGCCCTGCCGGGGCCGCGGGTCCGCCTCGCCCTTGTTGGGCCAGTACGACATCGCGCGCTCGGCCTGCGCGGTGATGGTGAGGGACGGGTTCACGCCGAGGTTCGCGGAGACGGCCGCACCGTCCACGACCGAGATGCCCGGGTGGCCGTACAGCCGGTGGTACGGGTCGATGACCCCGGTCTCGCGGGAGTCGCCGATCGGGCAGCCACCGAGGAAGTGGGCGGTGAGCGGGGTGCCCATCAGCTCGCCGACGTTGCTGCCGGCGAAGCCGTTGATCTCCTCGGCCAGCACCGTGGCCGCCTCGGAAGCGGCCTTGATCTGCTTGGGGTTGGGGGCGCCGTGGCCCTGCCGGGCGGTGAGCAGGCCCTTGCCGACGCCGTCCTGTTTCAGGTACGTCGTCAGGGAGTTGTCCAGCGACTGCATCACCAGGCCGATGATGGTCCGCTCCGACCAACGCCGGTTGGAGAGCGAGCGCAGCACGAGCAGGGGGTGGCGGGCCGCGTTCGCCAGCCAGCCGAGGACGCGGGAGGAGCCCTCCGCGTACGGCACCTGGAGGATCGACAGGCCGCCCATCGCGTTGGAGCCCTTGCCGTAGCGGACCGGCTCGATGTGCGTGTTCTCGTCCGGGTGGATGGACGAGGTGATCGCGACGCCCCTGGTGAAGTCGGCCTTCGGGGTGCCGTGTGCCCTGCGGTAGCGGCGGTCGTCGGTCTGGGCGCCGACCAGGGCCTCGGAGTTGGTGCGGGTGAGGTCGCCGAGGCGGTCGGAGAGGTAGGGCAGCTGACCGCCGGCCTTCATGCGGTGCAGGAGGGTCTGGGTGCCGTAGGTGCCGGCCGCGACGACGACCCGGCGGGCCTTGAAGACGCGGCCCGCCGCCTTCCGGTCGTCGGTGGGGAGGGTGGCGATCGCGTAGCCGCCCCGGGAGTCGTCGGTGACGGAGACGACGGTGGTCAGGGGGTGCACCTCCGCGCCCGCCTTCTCGGCGAGGTGGAGGTAGTTCTCGTTGAGGGTGTTCTTCGCGCCGTGCCGGCAGCCGGTCATGCACTCGCCGCACTCGGTGCAGGCGTTGCGGGCGGGGCCCGCGCCGCCGAAGTAGGGGTCCGCCACCGGGTCCCCGGGCGACGCCTTCGACTCGCCGTCGGCGTCCTTGCCGTCGCCGAAGAAGACGCCGACCGGGGCGAGGTGGAAGCTGTCGCCGACGCCCATCTTCTCCGCCGCCGCCTTCAGGTGGACGTCGGACGGGGTCATCGTCGGGTTGAGCCGTACGCCGAGCATGCGCTGGGCCTGGTCGTAGTACGGCTTCAACTCCTCCTGCCAGTCGGTGATGTCACGCCACTGGGGGTCGTCGAAGAAGGGCTTCGGCGGGACGTAGAGGGTGTTGGCGTAGTTCAGCGAGCCACCGCCGACGCCGGCGCCTGCCAGGACCATGACGTTGCCGAGGAGGTGGATGCGCTGGATGCCGTAGCAGCCGAGCTGCGGGGCCCAGAGGTAGTTCCTGATGTCCCAGGAGTTCTTGGGGAGGGTCTCGCGGGTGAAGCGGCGGCCGGCTTCCAGGACGCCGACGGTGTAGCCCTTCTCCGTGAGGCGCAGGGCGGTGACGGAGCCGCCGAAGCCTGAGCCGACGACTATGACGTCGTAGTCGTAGGTGTCCTGGGGCACGGGTGCTCCTCGTTGAGTTTCGCGTGCGGGCCGTCAGTGGTTGATCGCGCAGTTCCTCCCCCAGCCTTCGGCCGGGGGGGGACCCCCAGCGCCCCTGGAGGCAGGTCGGTCAGCGCAGCCTCAGTGCCTTCATCACCTTCAGGCTGGTGCTCATGAACTGGGCGTACTTCTCGTCGTCCATGCCCAGTGAGGGGGCCATCGGCAGGAGGCGCTGCTGGGCCACGGTCTGGGCCTCGGTGTACTTGAGGATGCCCTCCGAGCCGTGGCGGCGGCCGAGGCCCGAGTCCTTCATGCCGCCCATCGGGGACTGGACGCTGCCGTAGGCGGGGGCGTAGCCCTCGTTGACGTTGACGGTGCCGGTGCGCAGGCGGGCCGCGACGTCGCGACCGCGGGCCCCGTTCTTCGTCCAGACCGACGAGTTGAGGCCGTAGGGCGTGCCGTTGGCGTGCTCGACGGCCTCGTCCTCGGTCTTGAAGCGGTAGATGGAGACGACCGGGCCGAAGGTCTCCTCGGTGCAGACGGACATCGCGTCCTCGACGCCGTCGAGGATGGTCGGCTCGTAGAAGTAGGGGCCGATGTCGGGGCGGGCGGTGCCGCCGGCGACGACGGTCGCGCCCTTCTCGACGGCCTCGTCGACATGGCGGGTGACCGTCTCCAGCTGCCGTTCGCCGACCAGGGAGCCCATGTCGGCGCCGTAGGCGAGGGAGCGGCCGAGGCGCATGGCCTTGGTGCGGGCGGCGAAGCGCTCCACGAACGCGTCGGCGATCGACTCGTGGACGTAGAGCCGCTCGATGGAGATGCAGAGCTGCCCGGCGGAGGAGAAGCAGGCGCGGACCGCGCCGGCGGCTGCCTTCTCGATGTCGGCGTCGTCGAGGACGAGCATGGCGTTCTTGCCGCCGAGTTCGAGGGAGACGCCGACCAGGCGGGCGGCGGCGCCCTGGGCGACCTCGCGTCCGGTGCGGGTGGAGCCGGTGAAGGAGACGTAGTCGGCGTGCCGGACGACCTCGGGGCCGACGACCGGGCCCTCGCCGAGCACGACCTGGAAGACGTCGGCCGGCAGCCCCGCCTCGATGAGGAGGTCGCGGGCCCACAGGGCGGTCAGGCAGGTCTCGGTGTCCGGCTTCATGACGACCGCGTTGCCCGCGGCGAAGGCGGGGAGCGCGTCGCCGACGGAGAGTTCGAGGGGGTAGTTCCAGGGGGCGATCTGGCCGACCACGCCCCGCGGGTGGCGGAGCTCGGTCACCTTGGTGAGGGTGGGCATGGCGCCCGCGTGCCGCTTGGGGCGGAGGTAGGCGGGGGCCTTGCGGCCGTAGTGCCGGGCGGCGACGGCGACGGCCTGCACCTCCTCGTGGGCGTGCAGGCGGGCCTTGCCGGTCTCCAGCTGGATGAGGTCGAGGACCTCGGCCTGGCGGGCCAGGACCAGGTCGTGGAAGCGGAGCAGGACCGCGGCGCGCTGCCGTACCGGCACCTTCGCCCACACGGCCTGCGCGGCGCGGGCCGCGTCGAAGGCCTTGGCCACGTCCTCGGGGGTGGACTCGGGCAGGTCGGCCAGCTTCTCGCCGGTGAAGGGCGTGTGGTTGGCCGTACGGCCGGAGCCGACGACACCCTTGGTGAGCTGGGCGACCAGCTCGGGCGTGACCACGTCGGCGGCGGTTCGGGCCCCTGCGGGGGCGGGGGCGAGCGGGTTCGTGCCGGTGGGGGCCGGTGCGTGGGCCGGGGCCTGCGAGTCCGTCATGAGCCGCAGGGTATTCGGGAGCGGGGCCTTTGGGTACCCGTGGGTAACCCGGTTTCACCGACCGCACACACACCGCCAGTGATCACTGGCAGAGAACGTGCTGATCAGCGCCTCGGGCGGGGACGATCAGCCGCGTTCCGGTTTTTTGGCGAGGAGCAGGCCGAGGGCGGCGAGCGGGGTGAGGCGGCGGGGTTCGGGGGCCGGGGAAGGCGGCGCGGGGGCCAGGGCCGGGGCCGGGGGCGGGGGTGGCGCGGGGGCGGGTTCGGTCACCCACCGCGGAAGGGGCGCTCCGGCGGCTTCGGCGAGCGCCTCGGCGGCCTGCTGGGCCGTCGGCCGGGATTCCGGTTCCGGGGCGAGGAGCCCGTCGAGAAGCGGGCCCAGGGCGTCCTGCGTGTCGCCGCCGGTGGCGGCGCGGAGCAGCGCGCCCAGGGACCACAGGTCGGAGGCGGGACCCGCCCCGCGCCCCGCACCGCACTCCGGGGCGTCGAAGGGGCCGGAGCCCTGTCCCCCGCCGATGCCGAAGTCGGTGACGACGACGCGGTCGCCGTCGGCCGCGAGGAGGACGTTGGACGGCTTCAGGTCACGGTGGACGATGCCGACGCAGTGCGCGGCGTGCAGGGCGCCGAGAACGGCGAGCCCGATCCGGGCGGCCTCGGCGGTCGGCAGGGGTCCCCGGGCGGCGAGGGCGTCGTGCAGGGTCTGCCCCTCCACCAACTCCATGACGACCCAGGGGAGTTCGTCGTCGATGAGCACGTCGTGGATGGCGACGGCGGCCGGGTGGTCGACGCGGGCGGCGGCCCGGGCCTCGTGCAGCAGACGGTGGGCGGCGCGCTGCCGTTCCTCGCCCTCCGGCTCACCGGCCAGGCCGGGCTCCTTGACGGCGACGTCCTTCCCGTCCTGCTCGTCCCGGGCCCGCCACACGGTCCCGGCCGGCCCGGACCCGATGCGCTCGGCAAGCCGGTAACGCCCACCGATCAGACGTCCCTCGACCGGCTGTTCGCCGTCTTCACTCATGGCACATGAGTACCTTGCCCACCATGCCGTTGTCGAAGCGGCGCGGTCAGCGGCCGTGGCGGCCTGCCCCCATCCCGTGGAGCCGAGCCGACCGACGCCGGAAGTGGCGCCACCCGAAACCAGCGGAGGCCCACCAGCCCTCGGCTGATGGGCCTCCCGGCCAGGCCCCGTCAGAACCGCGACGGGACAACGGAATCACTTTCGGTCTCTGTACCCTTCGACCTGATCAGCGATTTCCTCCAGAGCTTCCGCCCCGATGGCGTGTTCCAGGGAGTCACCCACGAATTCACGGGCGCGAGCCAACCGCACGGGAAGGCCGTATCCCACCACATACTCAAGGAGTATGCGGGGATCTCCTCCCGCCCCGATACGCGACAGCACCCGGTCGAGGGAGACTACGTACTCCTCCAGATCACGAAACAGTTCGGTGAACCCTGCCAGTTCCACAGGGATGCTCCGATTCATGTCTGTCACCTTTTCACCCGAATGTTTTCGACCGGAAGATCACCGTCTGCCACCCATTCGGTGATACCCATCGTCGAATTGTATCTGGAGCTGACCCGGCCGGCCGGAACATCGAATTCCAGGACGTGATTTCCCCGGCCGCGACCGATCCCCAGCGTGGACTCGGCATCACGGGGACTCATCGGCTTCCCCTTTGCCGGAACGAGAAAGACCTTGTTCTGGTCACTCGCCCTGATGACCTTGCTCTGGACGATTCCCGCCTTACCCCGCGAATTCGTGTAATGCCGCATCCGAATCATCTCTTCGGGGGCGTCGTCGCCGGCCGAAGGACAGTTGTGGACGAGGACCGGAGTCGACTCCGCCAGCACGTAGTACGTGTGCAGTGCGCTGACGGTGAGGTTGTGGACCGTCGCAGTCAGGGCCGTCCAGCGCTTCACCGCGGTGATCTGGACGCGGCTTCCCGCACTGGTGGCCAGCCACTCACCGGAGTGGAGATCGGTGGCGTCGATCCACTCGCCCAGTTCCGGTACCCAGAAGGGGTGGTTCTCGGTGGCCGTGACCGAGGCGGTCCTGCCGTCCTTCTTGCCGTGGATGTCGACGGTGACCTTGACGAGGTGCTTGACGCCGACACCCTTGATCTCGGCGGTGACCTTCTCCGATCTGGTCTTCCCGGTCTCCGGATCCGTGGCCAGTACCTCGTCGCCGATCTTCACGTCCTCGATGGCCTTGGACGTACCGTCCGCCATCAGCACTCTGGTGCCGGGCGTGAAGCTGTTGGCCTTCTTCCCCACACAGGACTCGGCGGCCTCCGCCAGCCGGTCTGCTTCCTTTCTGCTCTTGCGCCAGTCCTTGAAGGACTTCAGGAGGTCCTTGCCGAGGCCGTAGATGCGTTTGCCGAGGGATGCGGCCTTGTCCCAGCGGAAGAGGTACTTCTTGGCGAGCTTGGCCAGGGGGCCGCCGCCGAGGAAGGAGCCGACGACGTTGAGGGCCGTGTTGCCGCAGGCGCCCAGGTTGCCGGTGGTGAAGCAGTCGAGGGCGTCGGTGATGCCCAGCTCGTCCATCGCGATCTTGCCGAGTTCCTTGGCGACCGCGATCGCGCGCTGCTTGGCGGAGTCCTCCTTCGCTCTGGCGTCGTCCGCCTTCGCCTGGGCCGGCGTATAGGTCGTACCGCCTCCGGTGCCGCTGCCCGAGCCGCCGTTGTCGCGGGTGCCGACCGCGCCGCGGTGGGTGGAGGGGCCGGGGCCGCACTCGTTCCAGCCGCCGACGCAGTCGGCGAGGCGCAGGCCCGAGGCGTCGTTGTAGGAGATCGGGCTGTTGTTGGCGTACGCGTACCCGTTGATCTGCTGCGGGTCGGTGTAGTCGACCACCGGGTCCGCGGAGATGAAGCGGCCGGTGTCGGAGTCGTACTCGCGGGCGCCGAGTGTGGTCAGGCCCGTGGATTTCTGGACGGTGCCGCCGACGAAGCCCTTGTCGTTGACCCAGCCGGACGAGGACGACGTGGAGTCGTCGCGGGCGTTGCCGAACGCGTCCATGCGGCGGCGGGTCGTCGAACCCGTCTTCGCGTCGACCGACAGCTGCGCGGTGCCCTGGTTGTCCGAGGCGAGGAAGTGGACGCCGTCCGCCTCCCGCATCGCGACCGTGGTGCCGGCGAAGCTGTAGTAACGGGTCGCCGTGACCTTGGCCGTGGACTTGTCGTAGTGGAGTTCGGTGCCGGGGAGGTAGAACGTCTTCTCGGTGGGGGTGTCCCGGAGGATCCGGGCGCCCGACGCGTCGTACTTGTACGTCGTCACCGAGGCGTCGGCGTTCGTGACCGTCGTCAGCTCGCCCTGCTTGTCCCAGGCCAGCGACTGGGTGTCGCCGTCCAGGACGCGGGTCTTCGTGTTGCCCGTGGCGTCGTAGGTGTAGGTGTTCTGGGAGGTGACGGCGGGCGTGGTGCTGGTCGCGTCCGTCTTCTCGGTCACCGAGGAGACCGTGTGGGCGCCGGAGGCGGAGCCGTTCGGGCCGGAGCCCGTCTCGCCGTACTTGTACGTGCGCGACGAGGTCGCGGCGCCGTTCAGGCCGTGGCGCACCTCGGTGGTGCGGTTGCCGATGGTGTCGTAGCCGTAGTCGGTCCAGTACGGGGTGACTCCCCCGACCGTCGTCGGCGACGCTCCCGACGTGCAGGACGCGTCCGCCGGGCCCGTGCCCTTCGCGTCGTTCGACGCGACCGACGACGTCCACGCCGACGAGACGCGGCCCAGGCCGTCGTACGAGAAGCACTGGACGTCGCTCGTGCCGCCCGTCGGGGTGTCGGCGATGGAGAGGATGTCACCGGCGGCGTCGTAGGTGTAGTTCGCGTCGTAGGCCACGCTCGACGCGCCCTGGACGTCCACCCGCGAGTTGGTCAGGCGGTCGGTGCCCGCCTCGTAGGCGTTGGTGATCCACGTCTTCTTCGCCGTGGACTCACCCGTGTACAGCTCCAGCTGCTCCAGGTTCGACGTCGGCGAGTACGACGCGTCCGTGACGTAACTCAGGCCGCCCAGCGAGGTGTTGAGACCGGTCGGGCGCTGGAGGTCGTCGTAGACGTATCCGACCGCCTCGGCGGACAGGCCGCCGGTCGCGGGCAGGCCCTGGCTCTGGAGCGTGCCGTCGTCGTTGTACTGGGCCGTGAACTCGTACGTCCCGCCCAGCTGCGGCTCGGCCGTCTTGGAGAGGTAGTACTTGGTGGAGACGGGCGCGTAGTCGTTGTCGGGGTCCAGGGTCGGGTAGGTCACCGACGAGTAGACCGCGCCGTCCTTGTAGGTGTAGACGCCGTACAGCTCGCCCTTGTAGACCGTGTCGTACTTGGAGACGGAGAGTTTGGTGCCGGTGGTGGCCTCGCCCTGCCAGGTGGAGACGGCGCGGCCCAGTTCGTCGTAGACCGTCGACGTCTTGTCGCCGTTCACCGTGACGGAGGTCTGGCGGTCCAGGGCGTCGTAGGTGTACGAGGACGAGCCGGTGTCGGGGTCGACGGCCGTCTTCTTACGACCCAGCTGGTCGTACGCATAGGTCCACTTGTTGTTCTTGTCGTCGGTGACGGCCGTCAGCCGGCCCGCGTCGTCGTGGCCGTACGACGTGGTGACCGCGGCGCCGTCCGTCGGGTACTGGATCTGGGTCGTGGTGTTGTCCCGGCCGTCCGTCACCACCGTCGTCTTCACGCCGCCCTTGGGCGGGGTGGTCGTGACGCGGTCGCCGCCGTAGGCGTACGTGGTGCGGTACTGCTCCGTGCCCTGGACCTGGAAGACCGAGGCCGTGGTGCGGCCCGCGCCGTCGTACTGGGTGACGGTCTGCGCGTCGAGGTCGGCGTTGACCGGGTCGAAGAGCGTCGAGGACGGGGAACCGGTGGTGAAGTAGGTGTCGTTGACCTTCACCACCCGGCCGGAGCCGTCGTAGAGCGTGTCGGCGACCATCCGGCCGCCCTCGCCCTCCGTCTGGTCCTGGCGGGGCCTGAGCCAGCCGTCGTAGAGCGACCACTCGCTGCCGTACGACGTACCGTCGTTCTCGATCTTCTGGGTGTGCACGGCGGCCGGGCCGTCGGCGCCGCGGATCAGGTACTCGTACTTGATGGACGGGGTGAAGTTGCCCGCCTTGGGGCGGTCCTGGAGCCAGACCGAGACCAGGCGGCCGAGGCCGTCGTAGGCGAGGTCGGTGCGCAGGCCGTTCAGGTCGGTCTTGGCGGTCGGCCGGCCCCAGGCCGGGGCGTACTCCGTGGACGTCGTCCAGCCGTCGATGTTGGTGACCGTCGCCTTGGTCGCCAGGCCGTAGGTGTCCGTGTAGGCGGTGGAGGACGTGTACTGCGTCGACGACGACGCCGTCTCCGCGTCCTTCACCACCAGCGGGCGGCCGTAGGCGTCGTACGTCGTCACGGCGGTCGTCTGGTACGTGGCCGTGGTGCCGTCGTGGGCCGACAGACGCTTGGTCGTGGTGGGGTCGCCCTTGGTGGGGGCGGCGCCCAGCGTCGTCGAACCGTCGTAGTAGGTCAGGTCGTCGGAGATGACGTCCTTGGAGCGGTCGGGAGTGGACGCGCAGTCGACGCCGACCTTCTCGACCCGCGAGACCGTCGTGTAGATGTGCGCGCTCGCGCTGTCCGCGTACTCGGTGCGGGTGCACTGGTTGTCGGCGACGCCGACCTCGCCGTCGTCGTCGACCGTCTTCTCACGGCCGGTCGCGTCGTCGTAGGTCGTGGTCGACCTGGTGTGCCGCCAGCCGCCCACCGCGAGCGCGGTGTAGGTGTCGGTGGAACCCGTCGCCACGTAACGGGCCTTGTACGTCGCCCAGTCCCGGGTCTCCGTCGCGGTCACCGCGGTCCACGGCACGGTCACCGACTTCTCGGTGACGTCGTCGCCGTTGTAGGTGAGCGTCTCCAGCTCCTGGCCGGCCTTCCAGTCGGAGTCGTCGTAGGAGACGCCGTCGGAATCGGTGACGGTCGCGGAGCGGGTGGTGCCGTTCTTGTCGACGTCGCCGTCGAGACCGCGGAAGAAGACGTGCTCGGTACGGGTGTTGGCGGCGGAGTTGGTGCCGTCGGAGGTGACGACCCGGACCCGGCCGTAGCCGCGCCAGTCGCTCCAGGTGCGGTCCTCGGACTTGGTGATGCCGTCGGCCGGGGTCTTCCGCCAGCCCGCGTCACCGAGGTAGGTGTACGAGGTGACCTGGTCTGCGTTGCCGCCGGTGAGGTCGGTCTGGACGACGGAGGCGACCACGTACTTGTGGAACCAGTCCGTGATCGGCTCGGTGGCGCCCGGCGGGCTCCACTTCACCGGGAAGCAGCGCTTGACGGAGGAGTCCTCCGCGGGGACGTTGCCCGTCGTGCACTGGTTGGCGGCGTAGTTGACGCCGAGCACGCCGCCCGACTCGTTCTGCACCCCGGAGAGGCGGAACCGGTAGAAGGGCTGGATGTTGTCGCCGGTCTCGTCGACGCGGTTGGGCAGCTGGGTGCCGTACAGCTGGACGGACGGGACCGAGGCGTCGGTGCCGACCTTGCCGGTGTGGTCGATCCTGCTGAGCCACAGCGACCTGGAGCCGTCGCCGTTGTCGGTGAAGTCGTGGGCGAGGCTCCACGCGTCGACCGGGGTGTACGTCGCGTCACCCGTACGGATCTGGGTGGTGATCTTCGTGAGCTTCTTGCGGGTCCAGAAGGTCGGCGAGTTCTGGCCGGGGCACTTGGTGTCGGCCTTGCAGTTCTGGTCCCAGGGGAGGTCCGGCCAGTCGGCGGCCGTGGTGTCCTTGAGGGCGTCGGCGGAGCAGTCGGTCAGCGAGCCGACGCAGCGCTCCGCGGTGCTGAAGACGACCTGGGCGGCGGGCTTCGTGGAGTACACCGAGCCGTCGCGCTGGCCGTAGTCGATGCGCTTGAGGTAGCCGCCGCGGACGTAGGCCTTGCCGTTCTCGGTGGTCTTCAGGCCCTGCGTGTAGTAGTTCGTCTCCGTGCCGTAGAAGTACGACATGGCGTTGCCGTGCGGGTCGACGACGTAGTCGAGGTTCCAGCGCCAGGCCTGGGTGCAGTAGGCGTCGGCGAACGTGGAGTTGTAGCAGGGCTCGTCGGCGTCGTCGCCGTAGACCGGGACGGTCCAGGTGGAGTTGGTCTCCTCGTTGCCGCCGGCGTAGCCGGTGAGGCGGTTGAGGCCGAAGTAGTACTGGGTGCCGTCGCCGGTGGTGATCTTCCAGTACTCGCCGTTGTTGTCGCCGTTGGTGGCGCCGGTCAGGTGCTCGACCTTGGAGTTGTCGTCGGAGCCGATCCGCCACTCGCCGGTCTTGTCGTCCTTGACCAGCCGGCCCGAACTGCCGCCCGTCAGCGACAGCGTGGCGTTGTCGAACGCCCAGCACTCGTCGCCGTTGGCGTCGTCGTGGCCGTCGTCGGCGCAGGCCTTGTAGCTGCGCTCGATGTAACCGGGGTCGTAGGAGAAGCCCTGGCCGATCCACGAGCCCTGGTTGTTGGTGGTCGCCGTCTGGCCGTCGATGGACTGCGAGTTGTAGCTCAGGCCGACGGTCGGCTGCATGCCGCCGGGGACCGGCGGGACGTCCATCGGGTAGGACCAGGTGAACGCGCCCGAACTGGCGTCGACGCCCCACTGCGAGGACTGCGCGAGGCCGGTCGCCTTGTAGTCGCCGCCGTCGCCGCCGCTGCTCGCGGTGGCCGCGACGACCGTGGCGGAGGACGCGGCCGAGGAGCTGGCCGAGTCCGCTTCGAGGAGCTGGGTGCCCGGGCCGGAGGAGTCCGCGGCGGCCTGCACGGTCGCGGTCAGCGTCTGCTTCGCCGCGTCGTTCGCCGTCTTCAGGTAGGTCGGCGTCGAGCAGGCCTTCTTCTGCGGGGTCGTCAGCACGCACGCGGGGTACGTGGCCAGCCGCAGCCGGGAGCCGTAGGAGCCGCCGAAGGCGTCGGCGAAGTCCGCGTAGTCCAGGGAGACCCGGGCCGGACCCGCCGCCGTGGCGCCGTCGGTGCGGGCGACGGTGAACAGCACGCCGTCCACGCCGGCCGCCTCGGTGGCCTTGCGGCCGAGGACCCGGACGCGCACGGAGTCGGCGCCCTTGGCTCCGCCGGCCGCCTTGGCGGTCAGCGGCAGGCCCTCGGCCCTGACCGCCTTCGCGCCGAGGTCGACCTCGGCGCTGCCCGCCGCGGGCCAGTGGGCCCTGGCCGTCTTGCGGACCGCGGCCTTCCCGGCCTGGTCGGTCTTCCTGAGGGTCTTGGCGGTGGCGTTCCTGCCGCGCACCGGCTTGTCGAGGTCGGTCTGCGTCTCGGGCCGGGTGACACCGCTGCCGGAGGCGGTGGCCGTGGGGGCGTACTGCGGGAGCAGTCCTATGGACAGCGCCAGTCCGAGGACTACCGCGGCCCTTCTGCGACCGCTCCGCCAGGCCGGTCGTGGCGACCGGAACCAGGCAGGCGAGGACATCGACTCTCCTAATCGGTAGAGATGGACATGCGGAGACGGGCGGGCGGCTCGCAGTCGAGCCGCCCGCCCGTACGCGGGACGGTCAGGCCGAGGTCTCGTCGATGCTGGAGCCGCCCGGCAGGCCGGCGACCAGCGCCACCAGCGAGGCGTCGAGCGGACCCTGGTACATCCGCACCTCGTCCACGGCACCGGAGAAGTACTCGCCCGCCGAGGACCCGGTCAGCGCCCGGCCGACCTGGAGGCTGGTCGTGCTGAAGTCCCAGGTGTTGTCCCAGGAGGCGTCGACGACGGCGACCCCGTTGACGTAGAGGAGCACGTCGCCGAAGACCGCGTTGTAGACGAGGGCGAGGTGGTCGCCGTCGCCCGCGGAGCTCGGGGCGTCGCCCTTGTCCAGTTCGGTGACGGTGACCGGCGAGGTGGAGTCCGCGTCGGTCACGGCCAGCTGCCAGCGGGCGTCGGCCGCCGAGTACCTGACCCTGATCGCGGTGCCGTTGGCGCCGGAGAGCGACAGCACCGTCTCGTCGGTCGTGGGGCTCGCCGAGGCCAGCCGGGCCCTGCCGGTCAGGGTGAAGCTGTCCTGGGCGGTGAGCGGTCCGGCCCCCGCGCGGGTGGCGTAGCCGCTGACGCCGTCCAGCGCCAGGTGCCCGTCGCCCCACAGCGGCGCGGCCGGCGGCACGCAGTCCGGGTCGGCCTCGGGGTCGCAGGACTCGTCCGGTACGTAGACGGACGCGCCGCCGCCGAGGGTCAGCCCGGTGCCGCCGCCGGTCTCCGGGGAGACCCCGTTCACGGCCTCGTCCAGCTGCCAGTAGGCCAGCTGGTGCGGCTGGATGCCGCCGAGTTCCTGGCCCTCGGTGGGCGGGATGACCCGGTCGTGCAGCTTGACGTCCGCGACACTGCCCTTGAGGTTGTTGATGTAGCCGTCCAGGTCGAGCCGGCGGCCGATCTGCACGGCCCCGCCGGCGCTCCACACGGTGTGCCGGGCCTGCACGTCGTCGGCGACGAGGACGCCGTTGACGTAGAGCATCAGCTTGCCGAGCTCGGCGTCGTACACGCCGATCAGGTGCGTCCAGCTGCCGACGACGGCCGTCGCGCCGGAGACCTTCCAGGTGCCCAGCGACTCCATGTCGCTGACCGGGATGCGGAAGGTCCAGGAGGCGCTGTCCTTGTCGTAGCCGAGCTCGAAGCCGGGCTGGGCGGTGCCGTCCTGGCTGACGACGGTCATGTTCTGGGTGGGCAGCGCCGGCAGCGTCACCCAGGCGCTCACCGAGAAGGACTTGCCGGTGTCGACGGAGGCGGTGCCCGAGTCGAGGTAGGCGTTCTCGGTGCCGTCGAAGGAGGCGGCGGTGTCGGTGGAGCCGAGCGGGCCCGCGGCGCCGAAGGCCGCTCCGGAGCCGGCGGTCGCGGCGGGCGTGCCACTGGCGCCGGCCGCCTTCGTGGCGCCCTTGGCGTCACCGAGGGTCCAGGCGGCGACGGGCGCGCGGCCGTCGCTGACGAGGAAGACGTGCACGGTCGGCGTCTTCTGCGCGTTGCCGGCGCCGTCGACCGCGGTCACGTGCAGGGTGTACGTGCCCTCGCTCGGCGGCATCCAGCGGATCGTCGCCGGTCCGCCGGTGGAGTCGGCGGCCACCGTCTTCTTCGCGCTGTCGGCCTGCGGGCCGGTGACGTAGTAGGTGTACTTGGTGACGTCGGTGGACGGCGAGTCCATGGTGAAGTCGCCGTAGTCGCCGACACCGGTGTGCCAGGCCTCGTCGTCGGGGTACCGGGCCGAGGTGATCGCGGCCGACTTGGGCTTGCTGGTGTCGTAGATGAACTCGCAGCGGGTCTGGTCGCCGTCGGTGGACCAGGCGCCGTACGACTGCTGGTCGTAGCCGCGGACCGACCAGGCGACGGTGGTGTTCGCCGGGATGCTGAAGCCGGCCTCACCGTCGCCCGAGACGTCGCTGCCGACGGTGTAGAAGAACGTGGCCACGCCGGTCTGGTCGCTCCAGCTGGAGTCCACCGTGGTCTTCTTGGCCGTCGTCGCGTAGTGGGTGACCGTGTCGCCGCTGGAGTTGGTCCACCAGACCTTGAACTGGGCCTGGAGCGTCTCGGAGTTGGAGCCGTTGTCGCCGTGGTCGTAGTCCCGGATCACGGCGGAGACGCGCGGGGCCTCGGTCACGTAGTGCTCGGTGGCGGCGCCGTACTCGCAGGTGCCGCCCGGCTTCATCTGCAGGTCGTCCTGGTCGGGCTCCGCCGGCGGCCGGTTGTAGGTCACTTCGAGGTGCGCGTTGCCGCAGAAGCGCTTCCAGTTCGAGGTGTCCGACTCACTGGCCGCCTTGAGCCGGAACGTGGTGGTGTCCCAGCTCTTGTCGGCCGCGGTCTGGACGGTGCTCTTCACGTCGAAGCGGACGTTCTGGTTGGTCGCGGTGCACGAACCGGCGTTGGCCGTGGACGAGTCGGTGCCGAGCGTGGCCTTGGAGGCCGGCTGGTTGTCCCAGTCGGTCTTCGAGCTGATCGCGCTCGCGCCCGTGCTGTTGACCCGGGCGAGCTGCACGTCACGTGCGGCGGAGCTGTAGGTGAAGACCTGGGTCACCGCGAACTCGGCGCTGACGATGTCCTTGCCCGCGAAGGTGCCCGTGGGGATCGCGAAGAACTGCCGCTTCACGTCCGTCGAACTGCTGCACCGGACCGACACGTCGGAGGGGCACAGGCCCACGCCCTCGTCGTCGTCGAACTTCCAGAACGAGGTGCCCGAGTAGTGCGAGGAGACCATCGTCCAGCCCGTGCGGGTGGCGGTCTTGACGACCGGATCGATGTAGACCGGGTAGACGGTGCCGGGGCCGGTGAGCAGGTCCGTGTCGGGGGTGAGCGTCATCGCGCCCGCGGAGACATCGACGCCGACGTCGGCGACCCGGGCGCCGTCGGGGGGCGTCTGGGTGTTCTCGTCGGCGGCGTCGGCGGCGGGCGTGTCGTCCTTCGCCGCGTGGCTGGAGTCCCACATCAAGGGCTGCGGCGCCTCGAAGACCGCGCCGCCCGAGCCGGGGTCGGTGGCGGTCAGGCCGCCGTCCCCGGTCTCCGTCAGCTTCAGCGAGGAGGTGTCGAGCGGCAGGCTCAGCTTCGCCAGCTCCGGGTCGGCCGCGGCCTTCGCGTCCTTGACGACCAGCACGTGCGAGAAGCCCTCGGCGCTCGCGGTGACCTTGAGGTCGACGCCGTCCAGCACGTTCGGATAGGTCGCGGTCGAGCCGTCGACCTTCGGCTCGGGCAGCCTGTCGGGCCAGTCGAGGGAGACGGAGCGGCCGTCCTTCTCGATCTCGGCGAAGGTCGTGTCACCGCCGCCGGAGAAGGACATGGCGGTCAGCGCCGCCTTCGGGGCGAGCGTGCCGTTCTTCCGCCTGACCAGCGTGGTGTCGATGTCCGTCCACTTCCCGTCGACGCGGGTACGGACGGGCTGGACGTACTCGCTGACGGTGAAGGTGCCGTCCGGGTTGGCGACGGTGGTGCTGCGTTCGTCGCGCAGGCTCTGGATCTCGACGGGCCTGCCGGACTTCTTCGCCTTGGTCCGGGCGGCGTTCGGGGAGAGCGAGGAACCGCTGTCGGCGGAGGTGCTCGCGGTCTTGCTCCCGCCGGCCCGCGTCTGCTCGGCGGCCGGTGCGGGGACGGCGCTCAGCGCGGTCGTCAGCAGAGCGGCCACGGCGGCTGCCGCGACCAGGGGACGGCGGCCGGATCTCCTGCGGATCTTCATGGTGCGGTGCTCTCTGTTGCTCTGCGGGCCGTTCACCCGATCACCCCGAAGGTCGAGCCGGCGTCGGGCAGACCGCCCGCTCCGGGCACGTGGACGGTGGTCCCGGTGCTGGTGGTGCCGTCGATGTCGGACCACGGCATGACGTACGCGACGCCCTTCGAGGTGGCCGCTTCCTTGCTGTAGGGCACGCCCACATAGAGGTTGACGCTGCCGCCCACGAGCGCGACGCCCGTGTAGTCCCGGCCGGTCGCGGTGCCGGGCAGCCCCGCACCGCGGAAGAGCTCCTTGTCGTTGGCGCCGAGGGCGGTGTCGAGCGGCCGGAAGATGTGCACGGCGCCCGCGTCCTTGACCGTCGAGGTGTCCTTGCCGGGCTCGCCGACGGCCAGCCGGACGACGGACGTGGTGGTCACGACGCTGGTGTCGGTGTTGGCGATCACCACGCGCTGGCCCATGAAGTCACCGGCGACCGCGTCGCCCTCGACGTCCGCGACGCTGTTGTCGAACGCCGCGACCTGCGTGTACGCGCCGGACGGCTGGATGCGGATCACCGCCACCCCGCCCGCGTCCTGCGTGGTCCCGATGTCCTCACCGGGCACGCCGACGGCCAGCAGCACGTCGGAGTTGTACGTCTGGTCGCTGGGCCGGTACCCGGTCATGGAGACCGAGAAGCCGAAGCGGTCGCCCGCCTCCGACGCGCCGCCGATCCCGTCGCTGTCCTGCGAAAGACCCACGAGTGGCGTGGGCATGCCACTGGAGAGGGTGTGGCTGAAGACCGCGACCCCGCCGGCGAACTCCTCGTCCCCGATGGCCTCGCCCGGGGTGCCGACCGCGAAGTAGCGGTTGGTCCCGGTGAGCGAGTAGCCGAAGCGGTCGTTCACCTCGGGATCGCCCGGCACGCCGGTGGAGTTCTGGTTCACGGAGACCTTGGTGCTGCCCTGCACGTACTCGATGCAGCCGGCGTCGGCGTACGTCGTGCCGCCGAAGGTGACTCCCTCGCCGGGGACGCCGATGACCAGGTACGGCGATCCGCTCGCGGTCGTGCCCGCCTTGAGGGCGTAGCCGAACCAGTCGTACGCCTCCGTCGTGGTGGCGGTGTCGAACCCGTTCTGGCTGTAGCCCTGGATCGCCGAGCCCGTCCCGATGCCGGTGGGCGTGCCGTGGATGATGTAGATCGCCCCGGCGTCGACGAGGTTCGTGCCGTCCCTGACGACGTCCTCGTAGGGCGCGCCGACCACCAGGTCGCTGCAGCCGTCGCCGTCGGCGTCGTAGGCGGCGTAGGAGGTACCGAAGCCGTCGCCGGCCTCGGGTGTCGCGTCCATGCCGCTGGTCGCCTGCGAGATCTCCGAGACGCCCTTGCCGCCGCCCAGCACCACCCGTACGAGACCGGCACGCCTGGCCCCGTTCACCGTGGCGCCCGGGTCGGCGATCACCGTGTCCTGGACGCCGTCGCCGTTGAAGTCGCTCGCCGTCCCCGCCGTGCATGTGGCGGCTGCCGCCTGCGGCGAGGTCAGCGTCACGCCCCCCGTCGCTGCCAGGAGAAGACCGGCCAGCGCGGCCAGTTTCCCTGCCAGATGTGTACGCGTACGCACACTCCACCCCTCGTTTTTTCGTCGGGCAAGCCCAGGTAAGACCACCCTGTGAATGACGTAAGAGCTGACTAAATACGAGCCAAATAAAGAACGTCAAGCCCGATCGAAAAACAAGCTGCACACAGCAACCACGCAGAGCATGACCATCTTTGCCTTACACCCTGCAACGGGCGAGAAGGGGCCGCCGGGTGCCTAACGCCAGCAAATGGGGCACCTTCCCCATCGCAGAACAGGGCAACCACCCGGTACTTCACCGAACATTCACATGACTGATCCGGGATGGTCGTGATACGTTCATGACCAGAAGGCGTTTCGTGTCCGCAAACGGGTGTGGCTTCTTTTATCGAAATACCCCGTCAAGGCTCACCGGACCAATTGAGCTCACCGGTCTCCCGGCAGTCCGGTGGAATAAACGCCTTCGGTAAGGCGGGTAAGAGCCGGTAAAGCCCGGTGAATTCAGGGAATCAGGGTCGGCGTCGCCGTTTCTCTTTTCCGTCCGCGACACCGGGCCGGGTACCGACGACCGCGCACTGTTTCCTGCCGGGACCGCGGCGGGTCAGCCCGCCGTGAACGTGTCGACGGCGACGTCGAAGTACTCCCGGGCCTCCCGCACCTTCCCTACCGGCGCCGACACCCACACGTCGTACAGCATGCCGCCCTCCTCCCAGCAGAGGTCGTAGGTGTGCCGCGGTCCCTCCGTCGCGCTGAAGCCCTTCCAGGTGAACTCCCAGAACGCGGCGGGGTGTCCGGAGTGGGTGGTGTCGGTGACGCGGCCGTCGTGGTAGCCGGGGTTCGTGCTCGGCCCCTCCGCCGCCGCGCGCCGCATCGCCCCTCCCGGTCCGCCGGTCTGCGTCTCGGAGACCTTGATGCCGAGCCGGAAGGTCTGCCCCCGCGACAGGTAGAAGACACGCTCGCCCTGCGGGTCGCGGGTGAAGCCCTCCGGCACCGCGAGGGAGAAGCCGGCCGGGTCCTGCGCGAGGCGGTAGCCGGAGGGTGCGGTGCCGGAGTGGGCGGTGGGGGGCGGCGAGGCGGCCGGGGAGGAGGACGAAGAGGCGGCCGTGGCCGACGCGGGCGGGGTCGCCGACGGGGTCGCCGGGTGCGACGTGGAGACGGCCGTCGTGCCCCCGGGGCCCGGGGCGGTGCCGCCGCCGTCCCCGTGGAACAGCAGCGTGGCCGCCGACACGCCCGCCCCGGCCATCGCGGCGACCAGCAGCGCGGCGACCAGCACCCCGCGGGTGGACGGCCGGGGCGGCACGGCCGGTTCCGGAGCCGGCGGCCACGGAACGTCCCGCTGGGTCGGCGTGTACGACACGCCGCCCGCACCCCGCGCCGCACCGTCGGTGCCCGTCACGGCCCCCGTCTCCAGGAACCCGCGCAGCATCAGCTCGGCCTCCGCCGCGCCCAGCCGGCGCTCGGGATCCCGCTCCAGCAGCCCCCGTACGACCGGCAGCAGCGGCTCCGCCTGGGCCGGTGGCCGGATCTCGTCGGAGACCACGGCGTGCAGGATCCCGCCGAGCGAGTCGCGCCGGAACGGCGACTCGCCGCTGAGCGCCGCGCACAGCAGCGCGCCCAGCGACCACAGGTCGGACGCCGGTCCGGACCGGCCGCCGGACATCCGCTCGGGCGCGGTGTACTCGGGCGAGCCGACGAAGGAACCCGTCTCGGTGAGCGTGGTGGCGCCCGCGACCTGGGCGATGCCGAAGTCGGTGAGCACGACACGCCCGGTGGCGGCCTCCACGAGCACGTTCGCCGGCTTGATGTCCCGGTGCAGCACCCCGGCCCCGTGCGCCGCGCGCACCGCGCTCAGCAGCGCGATCCCGATCCGCGCGGCCTCCCCGACGTCCACCGGCCCGCTCCGCGAGATCCGGTCGGCGAGCGAACCGCCCTCGATCAACTCCATGACGATGTAGGGCCGTCCGCCGTCCTCGACCACGTCGTGCACGACGATGATGTGCGGATGGTGCAGCTGGGCGACGGCCTGCGCCTCACGCAGGGTGCGTTCGCGGCGCAGCCGGGCGTCGTCGTCCGGAAGGGAGTCGTCGACGGTGAGCTCCTTGACGGCGACCTCCCGCCCCAGTAACTGGTCGGCCGCGCGCCATACGACACCCATTCCGCCCCGCCCGAGCCGCGCTTGCAGGCGATAACGCCCCGCGATCAGACGGACGGCGTCCCCGTCGGTCCCCATGGCCCCATGATGCCCCACCGGACCCGAACCTTCCGGACGGTGACAAGCCAAGACGCCCGACCGCGGCGCCGCGCTCCGGGACCCGCCGGGGCCGGGGCCCGCGGCCGGGTCAGCCGGACGAGCCCGGCTCCTGCCAGCTCTGCAGCACCCACTTGAACTGCTGGGCGGCCGTCGACCAGTCCTTCGCCGGCGACGACATGTAGATCGCGTACTCGACGCCCGCGCGTGAGTAGTACGTCTCCTCGATCGCCCGCCGGGGCCCGGCCACGTTCGCCCCGTCCTTCGCCAGCGCCGTCCAGGTGTACTCCCACAGCGCCCCGTCCCGGTCCCGGTACAGGTTCTGCTCCATGGTCACACGCTTGTAGTCGACCAGCTTCTGCAACTGCTGTTCCAGGTCCTGCTGGTGCGCGAGCGCGTTGGAGAAGTCCGGCGAGCTGTCGATGGCGATGCGCACGAAGTGCTTGCCACCGTCGGGCGTGTAGTCGACCTGCTTGAGGTCGCCGTCGATGCCGAAGACCTTGCGCTTCCAGCTCTTGGGCAGGGAGAGGCCGAAGCCGAGCGGGTCGTGCACGGTCTGCCAGTCGGTGGGAACGGCGCCGTCCGGGGCCGTGCTGGCACCCGCCGAGGAGGACGGCCCCGAGGTGGCCGGCGAGGCCACGCTGCCGCTGTCGTCCTGCTGCCCGGAGCCCCACTTCTGCAGCGCCACGGCCGCCCCGCCGCCGAGCAGCGCGGCCAGGGCGACGACGAGCGCGAGCGTCCGCAGCCGGCGCCGCCCGGGCCGGACGGGGACCGCACCGGACGGCGCACCGATGGCCGTCGGCGGGATCGCGGAACCGTCCGAGGGACGCCGCCCCTCCTGAGGACTGCCGACGGAACCGCTGTACGAACTCCCGTAGGGGTCGGTGCCGTAGGAGTTGCCGGTGGAGGAGCCGCCGCCGTGCGCGGTGCCGCCGTACACGCCCTCGTACGGCGTGCCCTCCTGGAAACCCTGGTAGGTGCCGCCGGAGTCCGGCCGCGGTCCCCCGCCCCTGCCGCTGCCACCACCACCGCTGATCTGCGACTGCGTCGGCACGTACGCCTGTGCCGCGCTCGGCCGCCGGCCCTCCGCCGCCTCGGCGAGCATCTGCTCGGTCTCTTCGGGGCTCGGCCGCTCGGCCGGTTCCTTGCGCAGCAGGGCCGTGATGACCGGCTCCAGCGGGCCCGCGGCGCGCGGCTCGGCGGCCTCGTCCTCGACGACCGCCTGCATGGTGGTCAGCGGCGAGGTGCGGCGGAACGGCGAACGTCCCTCCACCGCCGTGTACAGCGTCGCGCCCAGCGCCCACAGGTCCGAGGACGGCCCCGGATCGTGCCCGCGCACGCGCTCCGGCGCGAGGTAGTCGACGGATCCGACCACTTCCCCGGTACGGGTGATCGTCGTGTCGCCCTCGATCTGCGCGATGCCGAAGTCGGTGAGAAGGACCCGGCCGTCCCGGCCGATCAGGACGTTGCCCGGCTTGACGTCCCGGTGCAGCACGCCGGCGCTGTGCGCGGCGCGCAGCGCGCGCAGCACCCACAGCCCGATCCGCGCGGCCTCCCGCGCCTCGATGCGCCCCTGCTCCTTGACCGCGTCGGCCAGCGAGTGGCCCTCGACCAGCTCCATGACGATCCACGGGCGGCCGTCGTGTTCGAGTACGTCGTGGACGGTCACGACGGCGGAGTGGTTGATGCGCGCCGCGGCCCGGGCCTCCGCCCGGGTGCGGGCCAGCAGGATGGCCTGGTCGCCCTCGGAGACGTAGAGCGCGGCCGTCAACTCCTTGATGGCGACAGCCCGGTGCAGCACTTCGTCATGGGCGCGCCACACCCGGCCCATGCCGCCGCTGCCGATGATGTCGGCCAGCCGGTAGCGGCCCGCGATGAGCAGGCCCTGCATCTGATTCACGTTGCCCCGCAATGCTCTTGTCAGGGTCAGACTAAGGACCGCCCCTCGGTCAGGGAACAAGTGGGGTCCCACGGAGACAGCACTGTGACGGTTCTCGCCTTCGTCACCGGATGTGAACGAAATCCCCGCACCGGAACGGGAACCAACCACCCCGGCGGCGCGTTGACTTCAACCCGGTCCGCCTCCTTGTACGGCTGCGGCCACGTCCCCGTCTCAGCCCGTGTACTTGTACGTCGACGAAGCCTGCTCGTACAGCGTGGTGACCTCGTCCCGGTCGGCCTCGGGGCCGCGCACCTGCACGATGTGGTACCTGCCGTCGATCAGGAAGACCATGTTGCGCACGAACAGGTCGCCCTCCTGGCTGTCCGTCCAGGTGAACTGCCCCTCGGCCGACACCTGCTGACCCACCGTGATGGTCCGCAGCCCCCCGGCGGTGGCCCAGCTGGAGTCCCGGTACGGCTGAAGCTCCGGCTCCTTGTCCCGCTGGTAGGCCATCGGGGCGCTGCCGTAGGTGGCCGCGCTGTCCCGCCCGGCCACGACGATCAGCTCGAACTTCCCGTGCGAGTAGATCACCTGGCCGCTGCTGTTCTTCGGGGAGCGGCTCCAGCCCTGGGCGACGGCGATCCGGAAGCCGTTCGGGTCGTCGCGCAGGGTGAACCCGTCGGCGACGGTGGAACCGCCGGTCGAACCGGCGGTGGTCTGCGTCTCGGTGGACGGGGTCGACGTGGGAGTCGGCGTCGGGGTCGGGGTCGGGGTCTGGCGGTGGCTCGGTGCGGGACTCGCCTGGCCGGCCGTGCCGGTCCGGTCGCCGGTCGACGCTCCGCCCTCGTCCGCGGTGTCCTTCTTCGGCAGGAACAGCATGGCGTACGCGACCGCGGCGGCCAGCAGGAGCAGGACCAGCAGGAGCAGCGTACGGCCCAGCCGGCGCGGGGACCCGGCCTCCTCCCGGGCCCGCTTGTGCCGGCCGTGGGTCGCCGGGAGCCCGGCCTTGCGCCTGCGCACCAGCTCACCGCGGCGCCGGACGATCGGCAGCCGCCTGGGGTCGGCGGGCGGCGCGGCGACGACATGCGTGCCGGCGTCCGGCTCGGGCGCGGACCGCACCAGCGAGCGCAGCCAGCCGCGCAGCTCCTCGAAGTCCAGCCGCTCGGTGGGGTCCTGACGCAGCAACGACTCCACGACCGGCCTGAGCGACCCGCACTCCTCCGCGAACGCGGGCGGCTCCGAGCACACCAGCTGCACCAGCTCGGCCGTCGACTCCTCCGGATACGGCGCGTGCCCCTGCACCGACCGGAACAGCAGCGCACCGAGCGCCCACAGGTCGGTGGCCGGGCCGATGGGCGCCGCCAGCTGCCAGTTCTCGTGCACCGGAACGGCCTGCTCCGGCGCCCAGCGCTCGGTCACAGGACCCACGACGGTCATCCGCACCTGCCGCGCCCGTTCGGCGGCCAGCGCGGTGCCGGGCCCCCGGCGTCCGGGTACGGCGGCGCCGGACTCGCCCCAGCGGGCGGCGGCGAGGCCGACACCCTGCGCGGGCACGACGGCGTGCGGCTGTCCCTGGCTCTGGCCCTGTCCTTGTCCCTGGCTTTGTCCCTGTCCCTGTCCCTGGACACCGGGGAGTTGGGAGGTACCGGTCCCGGGCATGCCCGTCCCGGGGGCGACGGGCGGGAGCGCGCTGCGTTCCTGGCCCGGGACCACCGCCGGGGGCGTGCCGGGGCGGGGTGCGGCGCCGTGCCAGGGCGACGGCGCGCCGCGCACCCCGTACGGGTCCGCTATCCGGCCGGGCGGCACGCCACCGGCGGCCCGCTGCTCCCCACCCGGCACCTGCGCCTGCCCGTTCGCATACGGCGGCTGCGCCCCGCCGTTCGCGTACGGCTGCTGGGCGCCGCCGTTGGCGTAGGGCTGCTGGGCAGCTCCGTTGGCGTGTCCCGGGCCGTACGGCGGCTGCGGCGCGGGCGGCGCGCTGTCGCCCTCGGCCGGCGGGCGGGCGCCGGGCAGCGCGGCGCGCCCGTTCTGCTGGGCTTCCTGGACCCGGGCGGCGGCCCTGGCTCCCGCCCGGTAGGCGGCGATCGCCCCGGCCCGGGCGGCCCGGATGTCCGAACCGGTCTCCAGCGCCCGGCGCTCCACGGCACCCGTGCCGGCGCCTCCGGAACCGGGCCCGCCCGAACCCTCGTCCGGACCGGCCCCCGGCAACCCGCCGGCGGCCCGTGCCTGGATCGCGGCGCGCCGAGCGGCCTCGGGGTCGGTCTCCGACGCTCCGGGCGCCTGCTGTGCGCCGCCCGTACCACCGGACGCACCACCGATGCTCCCGATGCCTCCGACAGCGACGACCCCCGAGCCGACGGAACCGCCCGAAACGCCCGGCACACCCGAACTGGGCGGAATACCCGGACCGCGCGGGCCGCCGGGTGTGGCGGAACCTTCCGCCTCCCCGCCCGTCCGCCGGCCGCCGGTCTCCGCGCCGCCCGCACCGTCCTCGCCGTCCTGCGCCGGCACCGGGTCGTACCCGCACAGCGCCTCCTCCGCCGCCCCGACCGCGAGGCCGGTCAGCATCACCCGGCCGTCGTCGCAGACGAGGACCGTGCGGGCGGTGATGTTGCGGTGCACCCAGCCGTGGGCGTGCAGCACGCGCAGCGCCATCAGCACGTCGGAGGCGACCTCCGCCGCCCGGTACGGGCTCAGCGGCTGCTCGGCGAGCAGCGCGGCCAGCGACCGCGCGGCGACCGACTCGCTGACGATCCAGAGCGAACCGCCCTCGGCGAACACGTCGAAGACCTGGTCGAGCCGGGGATGGTCGGGTATCCGGGCGGCGGCCTGCGCGGCCTCGACGGCGCGCCGCACCACCGGGTCGCTGGGCCGGCGTGTCGCGGTGCGCGCCGACGCCGGCCGCCGCGCGCCACGGTCACGCGCAGTGAAACCCGCGGGCAGCCCTTCGGCGTCCAGCACCTCCGCCTCGACGACCTCGGGCAACGGCACCTGGCGGACGAACACTTCCTGCCCGCTGTAGGTGTCGAAGGCCCGGGTCTCGGTGTGTTCGTACTCGTCGGAGGGGGGCAGCGGCAGGCGGTAGCGGTCGGCGAGCACCCGACCCGCGTAGTCGTCCACGTTGCCTCCCCCGGCCGTCCGGATGGTCAAATCCGCTCGTTTCGCGGCCCGTTCTGTATGCATACCTGGATGCGTACGGTCCGCAACCACTCACGATACGTGCCGGAGGCAAGTCTCATTGTGGCGATGCGAATTTGTCACTTGGGCTCGAAGGACCCCGTCAGCGTCTTCCAGGTGTCCTTGCGCAGCTCACTGCTCCAGTCGTCGGCCTTCGCCGTGTACATCAGCGCGTACCCCTGCTGGGAGCTGACGACGAACCCCCGGTCGACGGTCCGGTACTCGGTGCCGCCGTCCACGTAGGTGAACTCCCAGTCGGCCGTGTTCCAGCCGCGGTAGTCCACCTCGGCTATGCGGATCTTCTGGTACTGGGAGCGCACCATGTAGCGCTCCTGGTTCTTCCAGTCCGCCACCGGGTCGTCCTTGGGCGTGCTCGTCCAGGCGATCAGCAGCTTCTGCCCGTCGGGCCCGGTGAACCGGTCCCCGGCGGAACTGCTGGTCTGGAACTTCCAGCCCTTGGGCAGCCCGATCGAGTACCCCTGGTCGCCCTTGTACGTCCGTACCACCGGCGCGCTGCCGCTGCCGCTGTCACTGCCACTGGAGTTCGACGCCGAGGACGCGTCGTCACCGGACGCGTCCGAGTCGTCGCTCCCGGAGGCGTCGGCCGCCGAGGAGTCCCCGTCCGTCTGCGTGCCGCCGCTCGTGTCCCGCTTGGTGGAGTCCCCGGAACCGGACGTCGAACCGGAACCCGAACCGGAGCCGGACCCGCTGCTCGTGCTCGCCCCCGCGCTGGCCACCGCCTTGGAACCGCCGCTCTTGCCGCTCCCCTTGCTGTCCCCGTCGCCGCCGTTCAGCACGACGGCGAGCACGGTACCGAGCACCGCGAGCACCACCACGACGGCGATGACCACCAGGGTGCGCTTCGGCACCACGTCGGTGAGCGGTGCCTTGGGCACGGGCCGGGGCGCCAGGTCCAGATCCGGCGGCGGCATCACGGGCCACCCCGAACTCGCCTTGCCGGCCGCGGGCTTGGCTCCACCCGGGGCGGAGGCGGCACCGGACCCGCCACCGGCGGCCGGACGCGCACCCCCGACCGGCCCCGAGGGCGAACCGGTCACGACCGGGCCGGCGGGTGCGGCAGGGGCGACGGGCGCGGCAGGGACGGCGGGTGCCGCGGCCTTGCCCGCCTCGGCGCCAGCGCCCGCACCGGCGCCCTTCGTCCGGGTCGCAGCCGCGGCGCCCGCCGCCCCCGCGGCCTTCCGCACCGACCGCAGCGCCCCGCGCAGCTTCTCCCCGGCCTCCTCGCCCCGCTTGGCCCCGGCGCCCTTCTCCTCCTGCGGCGCCTCGGGCTGCGGAGGCAGCGGTACCACCCGGGTGGCGTCCACGGGGACCGCCTCCGGTGCGTTGATGACCGCGTTGAGCATCGCCCGGGCGCCCGCGTCGTCCAGCCGCTTGGCCGGATCCTTGGTGAGCAGCCCGTAGATGACGTCCTTCAGCGGTCCCGCGTTCTTGGGCTCCTCCAGCTGCTCGGTCATCACCGCCGTCAGGGTGGCGATCGCCGACCCCTTGTCGTACGGCGGTGCGCCCTCGACCGCCGCGTACAGCAGCCCGCCGAGCGACCACAGGTCGGCCGCCGGGCCGGGCTTGTGACCGCGGGCCCGCTCCGGGGAGATGTAGGAGGGGGCGCCGACGAGCATGCCGGTGGAGGTGATGGACGGGTCGCCCTCGACCTGGGCGATGCCGAAGTCGGTGAGCACGACCCGGCCGTCGCCCTCGGAGATCAGCACGTTGGACGGCTTCACGTCCCGGTGCAGGATGCCCTCGCGGTGCGCCGACCGCAGCACGTCCAGGACCGCCAGCCCGACCTCGGCCGCCCGCTTCGGCTCCAGCAGGCCGTCCTCCCGGATGACCTCGGCCAGCGACTTGCCCTCGACCAACTCCATCACGATCCAGGGCCGGTCGTCCTCCTCGACCACGTCGAAGACCGTCACCGCGCTGTTGTTGCGGATCCGGGCGATCGCCTTGGCCTCGCGCAGGGTGCGCGTGATCAGGCGCCGCTTCTCCTCCTCGTCGATGTTCGACGGGAACCGCAGCTCCTTGACGGCCACCGTCCGGCCGAGGGTCTCGTCCTCGGCCCGCCACACCGTGCCCATGCCACCGCGGCCGAGCACTCCCCCCAGCCGGTACCGCCCGGCGAGAAGACGCTCACTGTTGTCCTGACGAGTCTCCTGACGAGAAGTCCCCGCCCGCTCCGCCTCCGACATGCGTCCCCTCATGCAACCCGCCCTGACAGAGCCTTCATTGTCCCTCACCCGACAAGTGCCCGACGCCCAGGGGCCCCCTGACCGCACATCGCGGCCGGCCAACCGGAACCCCCCGTGACGAGGGCGTCACACGGGCGGGATGATGGGCCCCGAGAAGGGAGGAACCCGGATGCCGTCGCTTCGGACACTGGTGGCCATACCGGTCTCTCTTGCCCTGCTGTTCGCCCCGCTGATGGCTGGTTCCGCCTCCTCCACAGAGGCCACCGACCCCCTCCTGTCACAGTTCGTCACCAAAGGCGGAGCACCCGCCGCCGCACTCCTGGACCACGACGGCGACGACGTCCGCTATGCCGCCGCAGGCCGGGACATCGCCCGCGCCGACCACTTCCGCGCCGGCAGCATCACGAAGACCTTCATCGCCACCGTCGTCCTGCAACTGGCCGCGGAACACCGGCTCTCCCTGTCCGACAGCGTGGACCGGTATCTGCCGGGACTGCTGCGCGGACACAGCGACGGGCGGCGGATCACCCTGCGGGCCCTGCTCAGCCACACCAGCGGGCTCGCCGACTTCACCAGGGTCACCCGGGGGGCCGTCCCCCTGACCCCGCTTCAGGCCGTCCGCGTCTCGCTCGCCCTCCCGTCCACCCGGCTGGGGCACTACGCGTACTCCAGCACCGACTACGTCGTGCTCGGCATGGTCATCCGTCAGGTCACCGGTCACTCGTACGCCACCGAGGTCCGGCGCCGCATCATCACCCCCCTCCGTCTCACGGGCACGTCCTTCCCCGGCGCCCGCACCGCACTGCCCTCCCCGCACGGCCGCGCCTACGCGAGCGACGGCTCCGACGTCACCGAACTCGACCCGCGCGTGGCCGGCGCGGCGGGTGAGCTGGTGACCACGCTCGACGACCTGGACCGCTTCTACGCGGCGCTGCTGGACGGCGAGCTGCTGCCCCCGCGCCGACTGCGCGAGATGCTCGACACCCGTGCCGCACACGGCGCGTACGGCCTGGGGATCTTTCCTGTGAAGCTGCCGTGCGGGACCACGGTGTGGGGGCACAACGGCCGGATCGCGGGCAGCTACGTGCGGAGCGCTGCCTCGATCGGCGGCCGACATGTCCTCACGTTCCGCGTGAACACGACGGCGATCGCAGACCCGGACCTCGAACCCGCACTGCTCGCGGCCGAGTTCTGCCCTCGCACTGGGTAGAACGGCCGGGGTCCGGAGGGAGATCCCGACCCCGGGTCGCTCGATCGGGTGATGTCAGACGGTCGAGCGGCATGGGACGGTCCGGCATCCGGCACCTCGCCGGATCCTCCACGCCGGATCCTCCACGCCACACCCCTCGCCTCACCCCTCGCCTCACCCCTCGCCTCACCCCTCGTCTCACCCCTCGTCTCACCCCTCGCCACGCCCCTGCGGGGAATCACCGCGGCACGATGTCCGGCGCTCCCAGCCTTGCCGCGTCCGCCGTCTGGTCGTCCGGCTGGAGTTGGGACTCGCGTTCCGCCTCGACACGCTTCTCGTAGTGCTCGACCTCGCGCTCGATCTGGTCCTTGTCCCAGCCGAGGACGGGTGCCATCAGCTCGGCGGCCTCGCGGGCGCTGCGGGTGCCGCGGTCGAAGGTCTCGATGGAGATGCGGGTGCGGCGGGTCAGGACGTCGTCGAGGTGGCGGGCGCCCTCGTGGGAGGCGGCGTAGACCACCTCGGCGCGCAGGTAGTCGTCGGCGGCGGACAGCGGTTCGGCCAGGCCGGGGTCGGCGGCGATGAGGTCGAGGATCTCCTCTGCCATCGAGCCGTACCGGTTGAGCAGGTGCTCGACGCGGACCACGTGCAGGCCGGTGCGCGCGGCGATCCTGGCCCGGGCGTTCCACATCGCCAGGTAGCCCTCCGCGCCGAGCAGCGGGATGTCCTCGGTGACGCACTCCGCGACCCGCATGTCGAGCCCGTGCACCGCCTCGTCGACGGCGTCCTTGGCCATCACCCTGTACGTCGTGTACTTGCCGCCCGCGACGACCACGAGCCCCGGCACCGGATGCGCGACCGTGTGCTCGCGCGACAGCTTGCTGGTGGCGTCGGACTCGCCGGCCAGCAGCGGACGCAGACCGGCGTAGACGCCCTGCACGTCGTCGCGGGACAACGGCACCGCGAGCACCGAGTTGACGTGGTTGAGGAGGTAGTCGATGTCGGCGCTGGAGGCGGCCGGGTGGGCCTTGTCCAGATCCCAGTCGGTGTCGGTCGTACCGATGATCCAGTGCCGGCCCCAGGGGATGACGAACAGGACCGACTTCTCGGTGCGCAGGATCAGGCCGGTCGTGGAGTGGATGCGGTCCTTCGGGACGACCAGGTGGATGCCCTTGGACGCGCGGACGTGGAACTGGCCTCGCTCGCCGACCATCGCCTGTGTGTCGTCGGTCCACACCCCGGTCGCGTTGACGACCTGCTGGGCGCGGATCTCGTACTCCCCGCCGCTCTCCACGTCCTGCACCCGGGCGCCGACCACCCGCTCGCCCTCGCGCAGGAAACCGGTCACCCGTGCGCGGTTGGCCGCCTTCGCGCCGTACGACACCGCCGTGCGCACCAGGGTCGCCACGTAGCGGGCGTCGTCCATCTGCGCGTCGTAGTACTGGATGGCGCCGACCAGGGCGTCCTTGCGCAGCGCGGGCGCGACGCGCAGGGCGTGACGGCGGCTCAGGTGGCGGTGGGCCGGCAGACCCCTGCCGTGGCCGCGGGCCATCGACATCGCGTCGTAGAGCGCGACGCCCGAGCCGGCGTACAGGCGCTCCCAGCCCTGGTGCTGGAGCGGGTAGAGGAAGGGCACCGGCTTGACCAGGTGCGGGGCGAGCCGCTCCAGGAGGAGACCGCGCTCCTTGAGTGCCTCGCGGACCAGGGCGAAGTCGAGCATCTCCAGGTAGCGCAGACCGCCGTGGATCAGCTTGCTGGACCTGCTGGAGGTACCCGAGGCCCAGTCGCGGGCCTCGACGATGCCGGTGTTCAGGCCCCGGGTGACCGCGTCCAGCGCGGTGCCCGCGCCGACCACTCCACCGCCCACCACCAGCACGTCCAGTTCGCGCTCGGCCATCGCCGCCAGGGACTCCGCGCGCTGCTCCGGCCCCAGTGTCGCTGTCCTCACCGCTGCCTCCCGCTCTGCCGCCATGCGGCCATCGCTCGCCATCGGTCCATCGCTCGACACCGGCCGTCGCCGACCGCGGGCCGCCGGTCATCGGTCGCGTCGGCCGCACCCCCGGCGGGCGTGGCCCCTGCCCAAAGTCTGACCGTCTTGCCCGGCTTCAGCCACCACTCACCCCCAGCCTGTGGACAACGGTCACCGAACCCACGGAAGACACATGAACACAATCCCGCATAACGGTCATATTTACTCCTAGTCTGACCGTGCGCCTCGCTCATCCTGTCCACAGGGCTTGCGCACCTGTCCCGCTTCGGTTACTGGGAAGGACGGCCCACGCCATGCCCGCAGACCTCGCCGTCATCGGACTCGGTCCCTACGGCCTGCCCCTCGCCCAGGCCGCCGTGGCCGCAGGCGTCTCCACGATCGGCTACGCCACCGGCCCCGAGGCGGGTTCGCTGAGCCCCGCCGAGCTGCGCCGGATGCTCGCGAAGGGCTTCCGGGTGGTCGAGGACCCGGCACAGCTGGGACGGGTGCGTACCGCCGTGATCTGCGCGCCGACCCCGCGCGGCGCCGACGGCGGGCTGGACCTCGGCCAGGTGGAGGCCGCCGCGCGCACGCTGGCCGAGCGGCTGCGTCCGCACACGACGGTGATCCTGGAGTCCCCGGTCCACCCGGGCACGACGGAGGACTTCCTGCGGCCTCTGCTGGAGAAGGGCTCGGGCCTGCGCGCGGGCCGCGACTTCCACCTCGCCTACTCGCCCAGTCGGGTGAATCCCGGCAACCGGGACTTCACACCGGCCAACACCCCGAAGGTCATCGGCGGCCTCACGCCCGCGTGCACGGAGTCGGCCGCCACGTTCTACGGCCGGCTCACGGACAAGGTGGTACGCGCGCGTGGCCCGCGCGAGGCCGAGACCGTGCAGCTCCTGGAGACCAACTTCCGGCACGTCAACATCGCCCTCGTCAACGAGATGGCCGTCCTCTGCCACGACCTGGGCGTCGACCTGTGGGACGTCATCCGCTGCGCGGAGACCAAGCCGTTCGGCTTCCAGGCCTTCCGCCCCGGACCCGGTGTCGGCGGCCACGGCGTCGCCCAGGACCTGTCCGGCCGCGCGAGCCGCGGTCTGCGCATGGTGGAACTGGCCCAGCAGGTCAACAGCCGGATGCCGGGGTACGTCGTGCAGCGCGCCGCCGCCCTCCTCAACGAGCACGGGAAGTCGGCGCGCGGCGCGCGCGTGCTGCTGCTCGGGGTCACCTACAAGGCCGACCTCGCCGACCAGCAGAACAGCCCCGCCCAGGAGATCGCGATGCGCTTCATGGAGCTGGGCGCCGCGGTCAGCTACCACGACCCGCACATCGCGTCCTGGAGCGTCCTGGACCGCCCGGTGCCGCGCGCCGACTCCCTCTACGAGGCCGCCGCCGACGCCGACCTGACGATCCTGGTCCAGCAGCACCGCACGTACGACCTCCAGGGCCTGTCGGTGAAGGCCCAGTTGCTGCTGGACACGCGCGGGGCAACCCCGACGGGAGCGGCGCACCGGCTCTGAACAGGCCCGGGGCGCCCAGCCCTCCGTCCGACGGCAGACTTCTGCGGTCTGCCGACTGCCGACCGCCGACCGCCGACCGCCGACCGCCGACCGCCGACCGCCGACCGCCGACCGCGGTCTACCGCTTGTGCTGCGAGTCCGCCACCGTCACCTCGACGCGCTGGAACTCCTTCAGCTCGCTGTAGCCGGTGGTGGCCATGGCGCGGCGCAGGGCGCCGAAGAGGTTCATCGAGCCGTCGGGGGTGTGGGACGGGCCGGTGAGGATCTCCTCGATGGTGCCGACCGTGCCGAGGTCGACCTTCTTGCCGCGCGGGAGCTCCTCGTTGACGGCCTCCATGCCCCAGTGGTGGCCCCTGCCCGGACCGTCGGTCGCGCGGGCCAGCGGGGAGCCCATCATCACCGAGTCGGCGCCGCAGGCGATCGCCTTGGGGAGGTCGCCGGACCAGCCGACACCGCCGTCGGCGATGACGTGGACGTAACGGCCGCCGGACTCGTCCATGTAGTCGCGGCGGGCGGCGGCCACGTCGGCGACGGCCGTGGCCATCGGGACCTGGATGCCGAGCACGTTGCGCGTGGTGTGGGCCGCGCCGCCGCCGAAGCCGACCAGGACACCGGCCGCGCCCGTGCGCATCAGGTGCAGGGCCGCCGTGTACGTGGCGCAGCCGCCGACGATCACCGGGACGTCCAGCTCGTAGATGAACTGCTTCAGGTTCAGCGGCTCGTGCGAGGACGAGACGTGCTCCGCGGAGACCGTCGTACCGCGGATGACGAAGATGTCGACGCCCGCGTCCACGACCGCCTTGGAGAACTGCGCGGTGCGCTGCGGGGAGAGCGCCGCCGCCGTGACCACGCCGGAGTCGCGCACCTCCTTGATGCGCGCGCCGATCAGCTCCTCCTTGATGGGGGCGGAGTAGATCTCCTGGAGGCGGCGGGTGGCGGTGTCTGCGTCCAGCCCGACGATCTCGTCGAGCAGCGGCTGCGGGTCCTCGTGCCGCGTCCAGAGGCCTTCGAGGTTGAGGACGCCCAGGCCGCCGAGCTCGCCGATGCGGATCGCGGTGGCCGGGGAGACGACCGAGTCCATGGGGGCGGCCAGGAACGGCAGCTCGAAGCGGTAGGCGTCGATCTGCCAGGCGATCGAGACCTCCTTCGGGTCCCGCGTACGGCGGCTGGGGACGACGGCGATGTCGTCGAAGGCGTACGCCCGGCGGCCGCGCTTGCCGCGCCCGATCTCGATCTCAGTCACGTCTGTGGCCTTTCCCTCTGCGTTTCAGCGTCTACCAGTATCGCCGACGGGTACGGCAAGGGCGGCCCCGGTACGCCCGGGACCGCCCTGGAAAGGCTCTGCCGACCAGTTGTGACTACTTGCGGCTGTAGTTCGGCGCCTCGACCGTCATCTGGATGTCGTGCGGGTGGCTCTCCTTGAGGCCCGCGGCGGTGATCCGGACGAAGCGGCCCTTGGACTCCATCTCGTCGACGGTGGCCGCGCCCACGTAGCCCATGGTCTGGCGCAGACCGCCGACGAGCTGGTGCAGCACGTTGGCCAGCGGGCCGCGGTAGGGCACCTGGCCCTCGATGCCCTCGGGGACGAGCTTGTCGTCGGAGGAGACCTCGGCCTGGAAGTAGCGGTCCTTCGAGTACGACCGGCCCTGGCCGCGCGACTGCATGGCGCCGAGCGAGCCCATGCCGCGGTACGACTTGAACTGCTTGCCGTTGATGAAGAGCAGCTCGCCCGGGGACTCCTCGCAGCCCGCGAGGAGGGAGCCCAGCATCACCGTGTCGGCGCCGGCCGCGAGGGCCTTGCCGATGTCGCCGGAGTACTGGAGGCCGCCGTCGCCGATCAGCGGGATACCGGCCGGGCCGGCGGCGAGGGAGGCCTCGTAGATGGCGGTGACCTGCGGGACGCCGATGCCGGCGACCACGCGGGTGGTGCAGATCGAGCCGGGGCCCACGCCGACCTTGATTCCGTCGACACCGGCGTCGATCAGGGCCTGCGCGCCGTCGCGGGTGGCGACGTTGCCGCCGATCACGTCGACGTCCACGCTCGACTTGATCTTCGCCATCCAGCTGAGGGCGTTGCTGTTGTGGCCGTGCGAGGTGTCGACGACCAGGAAGTCCACGCCGGCCGCGGCGAGCGCCTGGGCGCGTTCGAGGGCCTCGGGGCTGGCGCCGACGGCGGCGCCGACGAGCAGGCGGCCCTCGGAGTCCTTGGCCGCGTTCGGGTACTTCTCGGCCTTGACGAAGTCCTTGACGGTGATCAGGCCCTTGAGGACGCCCTGGTCGTCGACGAGCGGCAGCTTCTCGATCTTGTGCTTGCGCAGCAGCTGCATGGCCTCGGAGCCGGAGATGCCGACCTTGCCGGTGACCAGCGGCATCGGCGTCATGACCTCGTGGACGCGGCGGGAGCGGTCGCTCTCGAAGGCCATGTCGCGGTTGGTGACGATGCCGAGCAGCTTGCGGTCGGGGTCGGTGACCGGGACGCCGCTGATCCGGAACTTCGCGCACAGCGCGTCGGCCTCGGCGAGGGTCGCGTCCGGGTGGACCGTGATCGGGTCGGTGACCATGCCGGACTCGGACCGCTTCACGAGGTCGACCTGGTTGACCTGGTCCTCGACGGAGAGGTTGCGGTGCAGCACGCCGACGCCGCCGAGGCGGGCCATCGCGATCGCCATGCGGGACTCGGTCACCTTGTCCATGGCCGCGGACAGCAGCGGGATGTTGACCCGGACGTTGCGCGAGATGCGGGACGAGGTGTCGACCGCGTTCGGGAGGACCTCGGAGGCTCCCGGCAGCAGCAGCACGTCGTCGTAGGTCAGCCCGAGGGTGGCGAATTTGTCGGGCACTCCGTCGACGTTGGTGGTCATGACACCTTCCCCAAATGGCCTTGATCGGTGCGGATGTCCATGCTAACGGGAAGCACGGGTCCCAAATTCCACGGTACGACTCAGCTCCGGGCTTCGTATGTTCGTACGGGAACGGGTCCGCGCCTGTTCATCGGGGATCCGAAACAGGGCCGGGGAGGGGGCCGCCACAAGGGGGACGAGGGCGACGAGGGCTCCGCCTACTGCTCCGCCAGCGCTCGCAGCCGGCTCAGGGCCCGGTGCTGGGCGACGCGCACCGCGCCCGGTGACATTCCCAACATCTGGCCGGTCTCCTCGGCCGTGAGGCCCACGGCGATGCGGAGCAGCAGCAGCTCGCGCTGGTTCTCCGGGAGGTTGGCCAGGAGTTTCTTGGCCCATTCGGCGTCGCTGCTGAGCAGGGCGCGCTCCTCGGGGCCGAGGGAGTCGTCGGGGCGTTCCGGCATCTCGTCCGAGGGGACGGCCGTGGAGCCCGGGTGGCGCATCGCGGCGCGCTGCAGGTCGGCGACCTTGTGGGAGGCGATGGCGAAGACGAAGGCCTCGAAGGGGCGGCCTGTGTCGCGGTAGCGGGGCAGGGCCAGCAGAACGGCGACGCAGACTTCCTGGGCGAGGTCCTCGACGAAGTGGCGGGCGTCGCCCGGGAGGCGGGACAGGCGGGTGCGGCAGTAGCGCAGGGCGAGGGGGTGGACATGGGCGAGCAGGTCGTGCGTGGCCTGCTCGTCCCCGTCTACGGCGCGATGGACGAGAGCGCCGATCGTCCCTACGGCGGTGGCCGCCTCGTCGTCGCGCATCGGTCCATGGTGCCCTGCTGCCGTCGGCGGCGTGGCATCGCGTCCGTCGTTGTGCACCGAAGCGTTATGAGCAGGTGCGCCGGAACTCATCTCCTGCGCCCTCCCCTTCCGCTCGAACGACTCGTCCCCGAGAGACTCCACACCTCAAGGATGCGGCATCCGCGCCGAAACGAGCAGCGGGCCCTCGGGCCCGTCCCGGCGCTCCGTCTTGCAGACCCCGCCCACCATGGGGTAGGCGGGGGCGTCCGGTCGGTCCGCTTTCCCCGCTGCGGCGCAGCTCACCGCCGTACTAACGAACCAGACCCCAGCGGAAACCGAGGGCCACCGCGTGGGCGCGGTCGGAGGCTCCGAGTTTCTTGAACAGACGCCGGGCGTGGGTCTTGACCGTGTCCTCGGAGAGGAACAGCTCGCGACCGATCTCGGCGTTGGAGCGGCCGTGGCTCATGCCCTCAAGGACCTGGATCTCGCGCGCGGTGAGCGTGGGCGCGGCGCCCATCTCGGCCGAGCGGAGGCGGCGCGGGGCCAGCCGCCAGGTGGGGTCGGCGAGGGCCTGGGTCACGGTGGCCCGCAGTTCGGCGCGCGAGGCGTCCTTGTGCAGGTAGCCGCGGGCACCGGCGGCGACGGCCAGGGCCACGCCGTCCAGGTCCTCGGCGACCGTGAGCATGATGATGCGTGCGCCGGGGTCGGCGGACAGCAGCCGGCGCACGGTCTCGACGCCGCCCAGTCCGGGCATGCGCACGTCCATCAGGATCAGGTCGGATCGGTCGGCGCCCCAGCGGCGGAGGACTTCCTCGCCGTTGGCCGCCGTCGTCACGCGCTCGACGCCGGGCACGGTCGCCACCGCGCGGCGCAGCGCCTCTCGGGCAAGCGGGGAGTCGTCGCAGACGAGGACGGATGTCATGACCGCCCTCCGCAGCTGATGCGCGTCACCTTGAGCCTCCAGGCTGGTACGGAATCGTCACCTGTGCGGTCGAACGTCTCGGACGCCTGCCCGAGCGCTTGTTGCTTCAACCGCCACCGCACTCTCAACGACGGTCACTCGAAAGAGTTACGGGGCTGCATGCCGTCTTCGGCACTCTACGTGAGGGTGCGGACACGGTGCAGACATGGACGTCAGACCCTCAACTTTTCATCACAACCAATGCCCCATTTAGACCTTTTTCTTCCCGTTTCACGGTGTCTGGGGCTAGATTGCCAATGAGTCATATTTTCATCTCTCTAGACCGGAGATGTACGGTCGTTGGCACCGTATCCGCCCAGAACGGCTACAAGGGGTCACGTAATGGCAGATTTCTCCCGCCTTCCCGGACCGAACGCGGACCTGTGGGACTGGCAGCTCCTGGCCGCCTGCCGCGGGGTCGACAGCTCGCTCTTCTTCCATCCCGAGGGCGAGCGCGGGGCGGCTCGGAGTGCCCGTGAGAACTCGGCCAAGGAGGTCTGTATGAGGTGCCCGGTCCGCGCGGAGTGCGCGGCGCACGCGCTGGCGGTCCGCGAACCGTACGGCGTGTGGGGCGGCCTGACCGAGGACGAGCGCGAAGAGCTCATGGGGCGGGCGCGCAACAGGCTGGTGTCGGCGTCGACGACCAGCGGCGACGCCCCGTCCGACACGTGAAAGGCTCCGCCCCCGACACGTGAAAGAACGTTTCTTCAATCTGTTGACAATGCGCTGGGAACCTGCCGACGCTAGGCCCGCCGGGCCGCCCGGGCCAGCTGCTCCAGCGTCGCCGCCACCGCCGGTACCTGTGCCAGGTCGGGCAGGGTGAGGGCGACGATCTCCCGCCGCACCGCGGGCTCCAGGACCACCGTGCGCGCGCCTCTCGGGCGTACCGACTCGACCGCAAGGCCGGGCAGCACCGCGACGCCCAGACCCGCGCCGACCAGGCCGACCACGGCCGGGTAGTCGTCGGTGGCGAAGTCGATGCGGGGCGTGAAGCCCGCGCTCTCGCACGCCTGGACGAGCTGGCCCCGGCAGCGCGGGCAGCCCGCGATCCAGGGCTCGTCGGCGAGTTCCCCGAGGGCCACCGACTCCGCCCGGGCCAGCCGGTGCCGCTCCGGCACCAGGCCGACGAGGCGGTCGCTCAGCAGCGGCCGTACCACCAGGTCGTCCCACTCCTCCGCGTCCGCGGCGCCCTCGTAGCGGAAGGCCAGCGCGATGTCGCAGTCGCCCGCGCGCAGCAGCTCCACGGACTTCGGCGGCTCGGCCTCCTCCAGGGAGACCCGGGTGCCCGGGTGGGCGGCGCGCAGCGCGGCGAGGGCGGTCGGGACCAGGGCGGAGCTGCCGCTCGGGAAGGAGACCAGGCGGACCCGGCCCGCGCGCAGCCCGGCGATCGCGGCGACCTCCTCCTCCGCGGCGGTGAGACCGGCGAGGATCCCGGAGGCGTGCCGGACCAGGGCCTCGCCGGCCTGGGTCAGGCGCATCTCGCGGCCGTTGCGGACCAGCAGCGGGGTGCCGACGGAGGTCTCCAGGGCCTTCATCTGCTGGCTGACGGCGGGCTGGGTGCAGCCCAGTTCGCGTCCCGCCGCCGAGAAGGAACCGGTGGTGGCGACGGCGCGCAGGACACGGAGATGACGTGCTTCGATCACCCCCTGAGCATAAGACGGACTTGGACACGGCGCCCGAAAACGCGTCGACGCTTTGAGGAAGGTCCCGTACCGTCGGAGCATGGAGCTTCTCTCGGTGAACCTCGGCCGTCCCACGCCGTCGCCGCACACGGACCAGGCCGACGGCGTGACCGGTATCGACAAGCGGCCGGTGGCCGGGCCGGTGCGGGTGGCGGCGCCCGGGCCGAAGGGTGCCGCCGGCAGCGGGCTGGCCGGGGACGCGGTGTGCGAGCTGCGCCACCACGGCGGCGACGACCAGGCGGTGTACGCCTACGCGCGCGAGGACCTCGACGACTGGGAGAAGGAGCTCGGCCGCCCGCTGCCGAACGGCTGTTTCGGTGAGAACCTCACGACAAACGGGCTGAACGTGTCGGAGGCGCTGATCGGCGAGCGCTGGCGGATCGGTTCCGGGGTCGTACTGGAGGTCACCTCGGGGCGCATCCCGTGCCGTACTTTCCAGGGCCATCTGGGCGAGCGGGGATGGGTGAAGAGATTCACGCGGAAGGGTGCCACCGGTGCCTACCTCCGGGTGATCGAACCGGGTGAGATCCGGGCCGGTGACCCCATCGAGATCGTCCACCTGCCGGAGCACGGGGTGACGGCTGCGATGGAGTTCCGCGCGACCACCACCGAGCGGGAGCTGCTGCCCCGGCTGCTCGCGGCGGGCACGGCCCTGCACCCGGAGGCGCTGGCCCAGGCCCGGAAGTACGTGGCGGCGCAGTCGGCGGCAGGAAGGGACTGAGCGGCCGTCACGCGCAGGCCGTTCACCGGCGCTTCACCCTTAGGGAGAGCCGGTGCGCGCAGCGGACGCCGTCAGTCCGGGTAACTACCCTTGGTCCATGACAACGGCTCTGATTACGGGATCGACCGCGGGGATCGGTGCCGCGTTCGCGCGGCGCCTGGCGGCTGACGGGCACAACCTCGTCCTGGTGGCGCGGGACACCAAGCGGCTGCAGGAACAGGCGACCGAGCTGCACGACCGGCACGGCATCGAGGCGGAGGTGCTCACCGCCGACCTCGCCGAGGACCCCGGCATCGAGTCGGTGGCCGCCCGGCTCGGCGACCACAGGAACCCGGTCGACCTGCTGGTCAACAACGCCGGCTTCGGCAACAAGGGCCGTTATCTGGACGTCTCCATGGCCGACGAGCTGCGCATGCTCAAGGTGCACTGCGAGGCGGTGCTGCGGCTGACGTCGGCGGCGGCCGAGGCGATGCGCGAGCGCGGCCGGGGCGGTGTCGTCAACGTGGCGTCGGTGGCGGCTTTCGTGCCGCGCGGGACGTACGGCGCCTCCAAGGCGTGGGTCGTGCAGTTCACCCAGGGCGCGGCGCGCGACCTCGCGGGCACCGGGGTGCGGCTGATGGCGCTGGCGCCGGGGTTCGTCCGTACGGAGTTCCACCAGCGGGCCGGGATGGGCACGGACAACATCCCGGGCTGGATGTGGCTGGACGCCGACAAACTGGTCGCGGCGGCGCTGGCCGACCTCGCGCGCGGGAAGACGCTGTCGGTCCCGGACCCCCGCTACAAGGTGCTGACCGGCCTGGCGAAGGTGGCCCCGCGCGGGCTGGTGGGCGGCATCAGCGCGAAGACGGGCCGCAAGTACGGGCCGCAGTAGGCAGCGACAGCAGCACAGCAGGAGCCTCGGCCGGTCCGGTGGGAAAATGGTCGTGCGGGACCGGACCCAGGGGGGCCGGAGGCGGTGTCATGACGTTCGTGCAGCTCATCGAGTGCAGGACCAGCCGGCTGACCGAGATGGAGCGGCTGCTGGACAGGTGGGTCGAGCAGACCAGGGGGAAGCGGACGGCGACGCACGCGGTGGTCGGCCGGGACCGCTCCGACGCCGCGCACGTGGTGGAGATCGTGGAGTTCCCGTCGTACGAGGAGGCGATGCGGAACTCGACCCTCCCGGAGACCGACGAGGTCTTCCACGACCTGCTGGCGCTCTGCGACGGGACGCCGACGTTCACCGATCTGGACGTGGTGCGCGACGAGCGGTTGTACGCCGGTACCGCGCGGCGGTTCTTCGAGACGATCGGCGCGGCCGGCCCGCTGGCTCCGCTGGACGGGCTGCTCGCGGAGGACTACCACGGCCACGACCCGGGCAACGAGCAGGACATCATCGGCATGGACGCGGTGCGGCGCGAGATCGGGATGTGGCGGGGCGCCTTCGACTTCACGTTCCATGTCGAGGACCAGTTCACCCAGGACGACCGGGTGTGCACCCGGTGGATCTGGAAGGGGCGGCAGAAGGCGGAGTTCCTGGGGCTGCCGAACACCCGGGGTCTCGTCAGGACGACCGGGACGACGATCCACCGCTTCGACGCCGCCGGGAAGATCGCCGAGGGCTGGTGGGAGTACGACCGGCTCGGGCTGATGGGTCAGCTCGGTGCACTGGACGCGCTGGAGAACTGAGACCACAGTGAAAGCCCGCGAGGGGCGAAGCCCCCGTACCCGGCGGACGACCGGGGACGGGGGCTTCGTGCGATGCCGGGGCGGTACTAGTGCGCGTGGCCGTGCGAGTGGCCCGCGGCGGCGGCCTCTTCCTCTTCCTTCTTCTCGACGACCAGGGTCTCGGTCGTCAGGAGCAGGGAGGCGATGGAGGCGGCGTTCTCCAGGGCGGAGCGGGTGACCTTGACCGGGTCGATGACGCCGGCCTTGACCAGGTCGCCGTACTCGCCGGTGGCGGCGTTGAAGCCCTGGCCCTTCTCGAGCTCGGCGACCTTGGAGGTGATGACGTAGCCCTCCAGGCCGGCGTTCTCGGCGATCCAGCGCAGCGGCTCGACGACCGCGCGGCGGACCACGGCGACACCGGTGGCCTCGTCGCCGGTCTTGCCCAGGCCGCCCTCCAGCACCTTGGCGGCGTGGACGAGCGCGGAGCCGCCACCGGAGACGATGCCCTCCTCGACCGCGGCGCGGGTCGCGGAGATGGCGTCCTCCAGACGGTGCTTCTTCTCCTTCAGCTCCACCTCGGTGGCGGCGCCGACCTTGATCACGCACACGCCGCCGGCCAGCTTCGCGAGGCGCTCCTGGAGCTTCTCGCGGTCCCAGTCGGAGTCGGTGTTCTCGATCTCGGCCTTGATCTGGGCGACGCGGCCGGTGACCGCACCGGAGTCACCGGCACCGTCGACGACCGTGGTGTCGTCCTTGGTGACGGTCACGCGGCGGGCGGAGCCCAGCACGTCCAGGCCGACCTGGTCGAGCTTGAGGCCGACCTCCTCGGAGACGACCGTGGCGCCGGTGAGGATCGCCAGGTCCTCCAGCATCGCCTTGCGGCGGTCGCCGAAGCCCGGGGCCTTGACCGCGACCGCGTTGAAGGTGCCGCGGATCTTGTTGACGACCAGGGTCGACAGCGCCTCGCCGTCGACGTCCTCGGCGATGATCAGCAGCGGCTTCGAGGCGTTGGACTGGATGATCTTCTCGAGCAGCGGCAGCAGGTCCGCGATGGAGGAGACCTTGCCCTGGTTGATGAGGATGTAGGGGTCCTCCAGGACGGCTTCCATGCGCTCCTGGTCCGTCACGAAGTACGGCGACAGGTAGCCCTTGTCGAAGGCCATGCCCTCGGTGAAGTCCAGCTCCAGACCGAAGGTGTTGGACTCCTCGACGGTGATGACACCGTCCTTGCCGACCTTGTCCATCGCCTCGGCGATGAGCTCGCCGACCTGCGTGTCCTGGGCGGACAGCGCGGCGACGGCGGCGATGTCGGACTTCTCCTCGATCGGGCGGGCCGACGCGAGCAGGTCCTCGGAGACGGCGGCGACCGCGGCGTCGATGCCCTTCTTCAGGGAGGCCGGGGAGGCACCGGCGGCGACGTTCTTGAGGCCCTCGCGGACGAGCGCCTGGGCCAGCACGGTGGCGGTGGTCGTACCGTCACCCGCGATGTCGTTGGTCTTGGTCGCCACCTCCTTCACCAGCTGCGCGCCGAGGTTCTCGTACGGGTCCTCGATCTCGACCTCGCGGGCGATCGTGACGCCGTCGTTGGTGATCGTGGGGGCGCCGAACTTCTTGTCGATGACGACGTTGCGGCCCTTGGGGCCGATCGTCACCTTCACCGTGTCGGCAAGCTTGTTGACGCCGCGCTCAAGGGCGCGACGGGCGTCCTCGTCGAACTTCAGGATCTTCGCCATGGCAGCGGATGCCCTCTCGGAATTCTTGGGTGAACAAGACTGCGCCCCTGGCACCCGGCTTCTCGAAGGATCGCGGGGGCCAGGGGCGCAGCTTCAAGCGGAGTGCTTGAGGTGTGAGTCGCAGGCTTACTTCTCGATGATCGCGAGCACGTCGCGAGCCGAGAGGACGAGGTACTCGTCGCCGTTGTACTTCACCTCGGTGCCGCCGTACTTGCTGTAGAGCACGACGTCGCCGACCTTGACGTCGAGCGGCAGGCGCTCGCCGTTCTCGAAACGGCCCGGGCCCACGGCGAGGACAGCGCCCTCCTGGGGCTTCTCCTTCGCGGTGTCCGGGATGACCAGGCCGGAGGCCGTGGTCTGCTCGGCGTCGAGCGGCTGGACCACGATGCGGTCCTCAAGCGGCTTGATGGCAACCTTGGAGCTGGCGGTCGTCACGATCCGACCTCCCCCTTCGGAGATCTCACGGGGTTAACTGTCTGAGGTGGCGACCAGGTGGATCCGTCGTCGCGGGTGCCGGACCTGCCCGTCGCGTTGTTGGCACTCTCATCTGCCGAGTGCCAGAGCCGAGACTATGACCGCGATTAGCACTCGGTCAAGCGGAGTGCCAATTGCCTGCGGCGCGGCGCCGAAAAAACCGGGTTGGCCCGGGTTGTGGTGGCCGTCCTGGGGGCTGCGCCCCCAGACCCCCCGTTCGGCCTTCGGCCTCGTCCTCAAACGCCGGACGGGCTGGATTTGTGGCGCTACAGGTAGTCCTCCAGGCGGCCCACCGTCAGGCCGCTGGCCTGTACGCGGCGGAGGAGGCGGGCGGTGCGGTCTCGGAGGGGTGGGCCGAGGGCCTCGTCGGGGCCGACGAGGATGATGTCGCCGGGGCGGAGCTGTTTGTCGCCGGTGCGGTAGGTGATGGCGTCGGGGGTCATCGCCGCGCGCCAGAGGACCACCGCCGTGACCCCGCAGTCGGCGGCGGCGCGCAGGGTGGTGGTGTCGTAGGTGCCGTAGGGCGGGCGGAAGAGGCGGGGGCGGATGCCGAAGCGGGACTTCAGCTTCTCCTGCTGGCCGCAGATCTCGGCGCGCTGGCCCGCGTAGGGCAGGCCGGGCATGGCCGGGTGGTCGAGGGTGTGGTTCTGGACGCTCGCGCCGACCGACTGGAGGCGGGCGAAGTGGCCGTAGCCGGGGCCGACCACGCTGTCCGTGAGGAACATGCTCACCGGCAGCCGCAGTTCGCGGACCATGTCGACGAAGCGGGGGTCCTTCTCGGCGCCGTCGTCGTAGGTCAGGAAGACCACCCGGTCGGAGGTGGGGACGTGGTCGACGACCGGGGGGAGGGCGGTGCGGAACGACAGCGGGTGGAGCGGCGGGCGGGGAGCCGCGGGGAGCGGCGCGGTCAGGCCCCAGCGGCGGTACGCGGGCTCGCCGGAGGGGCCGTGCGGGTGCACCCGGTCGGCCGCCTTCCTGCCGAGCCGTTCGATGGGGTCGACGGAGGGCGCGCACGCGGCCAGGAGGAGGGCGGCGGCCAGGACGGCGGCCGTCGCCCTCGGTCGGCTCACAGGTAGTCCTCCAGGCGCGCCACCGCGTAGCCGTCGCGGGTGACCTTGTTCAGGAAGCGGCGCATGTCGTCGACCATGGTGCCGTCCCACTCGTTCCGGCCCCGGAAGTGCGTGAGGACGATGTCGCCGGGGTGCAGCGAGCGGTCCCACTCGCGGTACTCCCAGTGGTCGACGTACACCTCCTCGTCCCAGATCGGCGCGTACTTGATGCCGCAGGCCTTGGCGGCGCGCAGGGTGTCGCCGTTGTAGTTGCCGTAGGGCGGCCGGAAGACCGTCGGCGCCCGGCCGTACTGCTTCTTCATGATGTCCTGCATGCCGCAGATCTCGTGCTTCTGCTCGTCGTAGGTCAGACCGGGCAGGTAGGGGTGGGTGAGGGTGTGGTTGTTGAGGGTGTGGCCCTCGGCCTGCATCCGGCGGAAGTAGCCGTAGTCGTCCTTGACCAGGTAGTTGCTGAGGAACGCGGTGTACGGGATCCGCAGCTCGCTCATCATCCGCAGGAAGTCCGGGTCCTTCTCGGCGCCGTCGTCGATGGTGAGGAAGACGACCTTCTTCCTGGTCGGGATCGTGGTGAAGACCGGCGGCAGGTCGTCCTCCACCTGGCCGTCCACCTCGAACCCGTCGCGAGCGGTGATCCTCGGCCGGTACGTGGGCGGGGCCGGGGGCCGCAGCGGGACCTCGTCGAGACCCCAGCGCCGGGCGGCGGCGACCAGGGCGGCGTGGTCGTCGGGGGCGGCGGCGCCCTGGTGGGCCTGCCGGCCCGCGGCGGGACGGACCCCGGACTCGTCGCCCGGTCCGGCGCAGCCGGAGACGACGGCGGCCACGGCCAGGAGGGCACCCAGGGCCCAGGCCGCCCTATTTTTGTCATTTTGTACGACTGCTCGCATGGCCTCGGATCTTTTCAGCCCTCTCCCCGGAACCCGGGCAGACACCTCGGCCGGAGGCGAACCATCCACCGACTGGCCGACAATGACCCGGTGAACGACCTCCTCTCCCCCCTCCTCACCCCCGAGGGCCACGCCCTCCTCGACGAGGTGCGCGGCACCGCGCCCGCCGACGAGCTGGCCGTGGCCACCCGGCTGCGCCGCGAGCACCCCGCGGAACTGGTGTCGGCGGCACTCGCCCAGGCCCGGCTGCGGCAGCGGGCGGCGGCGAAGTTCGGGGAGGCGGACGCGGGCCGCATGTTCTTCACGCCGAACGGGGTCGAGCAGTCGACGCGGGCGAGTGTCGCCGCGTACCGGGCGGGGCGGCTGAAGGCGCTCGGGGTGACCTCGGTGGCCGACCTGTGCTGCGGGATCGGGGGCGACGCGATCGCGCTCGCGCGGGCCGGTATCCGCGTCCTCGCGGTGGACCGGGATCCGGTGACGGCGGCCGTGGCGCGGGCGAACGCCGACGCGCTGGGGCTCGCCGGGCTGATCGAGGTACGGGAGGCGGACGTCCAGGAGGTGGACGCGGACGGTTACGACGCGGTCTTCGTCGATCCGGCCCGGCGCGGCGGCCGGGGCCGCATCTTCGACCCGGAGGCCTACTCACCGCCGCTGTCCTGGGCGGTCGGGGCGGCGTCGGCGGCCCGGGTGGCCGCGCTGAAGATCGCCCCCGGCATCCCGCACGAGGCGGTCCCGGCGGCGGCCGAGGCGGAGTGGATCTCGGACCACGGCGACGTCAAGGAAGCCGTCCTCTGGTTCGGCACCGGCGCCCCGGGAGCCGTCCGCGCCACCCTCCTCCCCGGCCCGCGCACCCTGCTGGGCCGCGGCCTGCCCGACCCCGCCGTCCGCCCGGTCGGCCGTTACCTGTACGAGCCGGACGGCGCCGTCATCCGCGCCCACCTGGTCGCCGAGGCGGCCGAGGAACTGGCCGGCGGCCTGCTCGACCCGACGATCGCGTACGTCACGGCCGACACGCTCCGGGCCACCGACTACGCGACGGCGTACGAGATCACCGACGAACTCCCCTTCAACGTCAAGAAGCTCAAGGCGCTGCTGCGCGAGCGCGGGGTCGGGAACCTGACCGTCAAGAAGCGCGGATCGGCGGTCGAACCCGAGGAACTGCGCCGGAAGGTCAAGCCGCAGGGACCGAACGCGGCAACCGTGTTCCTGACCCGGGTGGCGGGGGCGCCCACCATGCTCGTCGGCGCCCCCGCACGGCCCGCTACTGGTGCCGGGCCGTCCTGAGCGAGCTCAGGTTCCGGTCGGCGGTCCCTGCGGACCTGGTGGCGGCCGGGGCGCTCTCGGCGGCGTCCGTGCGCAGCGCCAGGGCGCTCTTCGCCGCGGCGACGCCGTTGTAGTACGGCTGGTACACGAAGTCGTTGCCGCTCGCGCTGATCGACGAGCCGGCCGTGTTCAGCGCGCCCGCCGTCACCGAGCCGGTGTCGCCGAAGGCCATCGCGGCCTGGGTGCCGGCCGACTCGCGCAGCAGATAGCTCTTGACCTCGTCGGACAGGGCGGGCCGCGAGGTCCACAGCACGGGTCCGTAGATGTTCATCGCGGAGCCCGCGGAGACCCCGTCGCGCCAGGAGCCGGCGTAGGCGAGCGCGACCTGGCTCGGCGTGGTCCACCAGAACTTGGCGAGGGCCACCGACAGCGCCTCGCTGTTGGCGCCCGTGACCGGGTAGTAGTAGTACGTCGACGGCCACTTCGAGAACGACCCGTGGGTCAGCGCGTACTTCGCGTCCGAACCGACCGTGATGACCATGGTCTTGGCCGGGTCGAGGCTGTTGAGGTACGACTTCACCGACGCTGTCAGCGACTTGCCGTTGGTCAGGACGACGCTGCCCGCGCTGCCGGTGCCGTCGGCGCCGGCCGCGGCGGCGGCCGGGAGGGCCGCCTGGTAGTCGGTGCCGCTGGCCAGGAAGACGTAGGCCGGGCTGGTCGTGACCGTCTTCGCGGCCTTGACCGAGGTGTCGTAGCGGTCGGTGCCGGAGACCCGCTTCGGGACGTAGCCGAGGTTCCTCAGCTGGGTGGAGACGTTGGTGGTGAGCACCGAGGCGCCGCCGACCATCCAGACGTTCGCGCCCTTCTTCAGGGTGCGCTTCAGCTCGTTCTGCACCGCCGTCGACAGCCCGGTCTTCGAGCTGAGCAGCACCGGGCCCTGCCGCTTGCCGGCCAGCGCGGTCGCGGTGGGCGCGTCGGCCGAGTCGTCCTGGTTGAGCAGTACGGCGGACTTGGCGTCCAGCAGGCCCGCCTGGCTCTGGCCGACCGTGTTCCAGCTCCAGCGCGAGGAGGCGACGACCGTGCCGTTCGCGTCGGCGCCCCAGACCCGGGCGGTGGTGTTCTTGCGGACCGGCTGCCAGCTGGGGTTGCTGCCCTCCCAGGTGGTCGGGACCGGGGTGAACGCGCCGGTGGCCAGGTCGACGTACTCGGTGCTGTGCGCGTCGCTGCTGTTCGGGTCGGTGTGGACGTCGTAGAGGATCCGGGTGCCGGTCGGCGACCAGGACGGGTTGGAGTACGAACGCGTGTCGTCGGTGATCTGCTGGACGCCGGTGCCGTCCGCGTTCGCCGTGTAGAGCTGGGACTCGCGGACGAAGACCAGCTTGCTGCCGTCGGGCGAGAAGGCGGGCTGCCCGGCGTGGCTGATCACGAGCTTGACCGTGTTCGCGGTCGAGTCGTAGACGTAGACGCTCGCGTCCGCGGTGCAGCCCCCGCTGCGGCGCTCGAAGGCGACGCGGCCGTCGTTGTCGACGGTCGGGTTGGAATCGCAGGCGGTCGCCGGCTCCTGGGTGTTCGACAGCAGCGGGCCGGGGGCCCAGGCGCCGTCGGAGGGACCGTAGGCGAGCTGGCCGCCGTCAGAGAACACGACGTAACGGCCGTTCCAGCCGTAGGCCAGGTCCGTGTAGGTGCCGTTGCTGATCCGCATGCCCTGCGCCGGGGGCAGGGTGAGCTTCGTGGCACCGCTGGTGCGCACGCTGCTGATCGTCTGGTACGAGCCGGTGACGAACCGGCTGCCGTCCGGCGCCCAGGCGCCGTAGAGCCCCGAGCCGACGGACGATACGGCGGTGGCCGCCCCGGTGGCCGGGTCCACCAGCCGCGGGCCGTCCATCAGGATCTTGCCCTCGGTGCCCGGCCAGGGCCCCGCGTCGTCGGCGACGGCGCCCGGCGCGATCGCCAGGGTGCCCGTCGCGGCCAGTACCGCCGCGGTCGCGAGCGCCGCGCCACGACGGCGTGTGAACAGTCTCAAGTTGTCGACCCCCCATGGTCTGCACAGCCCCCGTACAGGGGCCGGGTCACTGTAGAGGCCAACTACCTGCCGTGGGAACAGAGTTACGGATGAACAGCAGTGTGCCGACAGGTTACGAAGGGCACTCGCGCGCCCTGGCGAGCAGCAGCTCCCGTTCCCGCTCGTTGCGGGCGAGGCCCGCGGCCCGTTCGAACTCCGCGCGGGCCTCGGCGGTGCGCCCGAGGCGGGCCAGCAGGTCGCCGCGGACGCTCGGCAGCAGGTGGTAGCCGCTCAGCGCGGGTTCGGCGGTCAGCGGGTCGACGATCGCCAGGGCTGCCGCCGGGCCGTCCGCCATCGACACGGCCACCGCGCGGTTCAGCTCGACGACCGGGGACGGGGAGCGGGCCGCCAGCAGCCCGTACAGGGTGGCGATGGACCGCCAGTCGGTCTCCTCGTACGTGTAGGCGTGCGCGTGGCAGGCCGCGATGGCCGCCTGGAGGGCGTACGGCCCCGGGGCGCCGGTCGCGGTGGCGTCGGCGCGGGCCAGGGCCCTGATGCCGCGGGCGATCAGCATGCGGTTCCAGCGGCGCCGGTTCTGGTCCCGGAGCAGGACCGGCGCGCCGTCGGGGCCGGTGCGGGCGGCCGTGCGGGAGGACTGGAACTCCAGGAGCGAGGCGAGGGCGTGCACCTCCGGTTCCTTCGGCATCAGGGCGGACAGGACGCGGGCCAGCCGCAGCGCGTCCTCGCAGAGCGACGGGCGCAGCCAGTCGTCGCCCGCCGTGGCCGCGTACCCCTCGTTGTAGACCAGGTAGATGACATCGAGGACCGAGCCGAGCCGGGCCTCGCGGTCGGGGCCGTACGGCACCTCGAAGGCGACGTTCTTCGTCGCGAGGGTGCGCTTGGCGCGGACGATGCGCTGGGCGACCGTCGGCTCGGGGACCAGGAAGGCGCGGGCGATCTCGGCCGTGGTCAGGCCGCCGAGGAGGCGCAGGGTGAGGGCGGTGCGGGCCTCGGGCGAGAGCACCGGGTGGCAGGTGGTGAAGACGAGCCGGAGCAGGTCGTCGTCGATGTCCTCCGGGTCGGCGGGCTCCTCCGGCGGGGCCGTCGTCTCGGTGCTGCGGCCGATCTCGGCGAGCTTGCGGGCGTAGTTCTCCCGGCGCCGGACCAGGTCGACGGCGCGGTGGCGGGCGGTCGCCATGAGCCAGGCGCCCGGGTTGCCGGGCACCCCGTCCCTGGGCCACTGCTCCAGGGCGGCGACCAGCGCGTCCTGCGCCAGTTCCTCCGCGATGCCGACGTCCCGGACGATCCGGGCGACCCCGGCGATCACGCGGGGCGATTCGAGCCGGAAGACGGTCTCGATGGCGTGGCGGGGGTCGGCCCGGGCGTCCGCCGCGGCCCCGGTGGGGACGTCGGCGTCGGCAGGCGTGTCGGCGTCGACAGGCATGTCGGCGTCGGCGTCGGCGGGGGGCTGTGTGCTCACAGCCCCCCATGCAACACCCGCCACCGGACGTGCGCCAGGAGGGTCAGCCCTCCGCGATCTCCCGGACCTCGCAGGTCACGGTCCAGAACTCCTCGTGCACCTGGAGGAACCGCTTGGTCCACTCCAGGGCCTCGGCCTTGTCCTTGCACTGCATGATCGCGTAGCCGCCGACGACCTCCTTGGACTCGGTGAACGGGCCGTCGGTGACGGAGATCTTCCCGCCCTCCCAGTGCACCAGGGTGCCGTCGGCGGTCGGCGTCAGGCCCGCGGTGTCCAGCATCACGCCGGCCTTGGTGATCTCCTCGATCAGCTCGCCCATCCGCTGCATCAGCGCCTCGCTGGGGCCCTCGGCGGGGGCGGAGTTCTCGTCGATGCGCACGAGCGACAGGTAACGGGGCATGGTGACTCCTCGGGTTCCACTGCTGCGGGGTCTCTCCCCGCATCTCACCCTTGCGTCGAACAGCCCGCCACCGGATCGACACCCCCGCCGGAATTTCCCGGGATTTTTTTCCGGCCTGCCTTCCGGCCTGCCTTCCGGCCCGTCTCGCGGCCCGTTTTCCGGCCTAGCGCAGCGAGTCCCACAGCTTGCTCGCGGCCGGCTCCTTCGCGATCACCCGGTTGGGGTCGGAGGGCGCGGTGACCACCGGCATCATCACCGTCTTCGTGTGGTCGGAGGTCAGTCCCTTCAGGCTCTGCCCGAGCCGCATCAGCTCGCTGAGCGAGTCCAGGCCGGTATCGGTGGTGAGGCTGGAGGTGACCGCGTCGGCGACCTCGTAGAGCTTGGCCGGGTCGGTCAGCAGACTGATGGAGGCCATCTGGTCCAGGAGCGCCTTCACCAGCTTCTGCTGGAGGCCTATCCGGCCCAGGTCGCTGCCGTCGCCTATGCCGTGCCGGGTGCGGGCGAGGGCGAGGGCCTGGGTGCCGTCGAGGTGGTGGGTGCCCTTCTTCAGGTGCAGGTGGCTGTCGTCGTCGTCGATGTCCTGGTCGGTGGTCACGGTCACCCCGCCGAGCGCGTCGACCAGCTTCGCGAAGCCCGAGAAGTCGATCTCCAGGTAGTGGTCCATACGGACGCCGGTGATCGACTCGACCGTCTTGACCGCGCACACCGCGCCGCCCACCGAGTAGGCGCTGTTGAACATCGCGTTGTAGGCGACGGAGGTCGAGCCGCCGGAGGAGAGCGGGCAGGAGGGCCGGGTGACCAGGGTGTCGCGGGGGATGCTGACGATCGTGGCGGAGGTCCGGCCGGCGTCGACGTGGACGACCATCGCGGTGTCGGAGCGGGCGCCCGAGCTGCTGCCGCCGCCGAGCTTCTTGTTCTCCTTGCCGCTGCGCGAGTCCGAGCCCAGCACCAGGATGTTCATCGAACCGGTGGGCAGCGGGGACGCGGAGGCCGAGGCGGACGCGGTGGCCGTCGGCGTCGTCACCGCCTTCGCCGGGCGGTCGTCCCCGAGCGCGCTGTTGATGTCGACGCTCCTGATGTTGTCGTTGAGGTGCCAGTAGACCCACCCCGCGCCGGCGATGCCGAGCGTCATGACCCCGGCCAGGGTGAGGCCGACGATCTTCAGCGCTCTCGACCGCCGGCCCACCCGTCTGCCCGCGCCGCCCTGCTCCTCGTGTCCCGCGTGTCCCGTCACAAGGCAGGAACGTAAGTCCGAATTATTAGGGGACTGTTAGCGCAGGCGCCGTGAAGGGGTTTTCTTCGGAAAATCTCACCCTTCTCAGTCCGGGTTCAGCCCAGGGTGACGACGGGCACCGGATTGCTCCCGCTCCAGGACGCGTTGAACCCGAAGGTGACCGAACTCCCGTCCGCCACCGTCCCGTTGTAGGAGGCGTTCGCGCAGGAGACGGCCGCGCCCGACTGGGTGCAGGTCGCGTTCCAGGCCTGGGTGATCTGCTGCCCGGCGCCGTACGTCCAGCTCACGTTCCAGGAGCTCAGCGCAGCCCCGGAACAGGAGATCGTCACCTGGCCGGTGAACCCGGTGTTCCACTGGCTGGTCACGCCGTAGGCGGCGGTGCAGGCACCGGTCGGCGGCGGGGTGGTCGTGGTCCCGCCGAGCGCCTCCGAGATCCCGTAGTACGCCGGTTTCGGCGCGTAGTTCGCGTCGTACGGGGTCGCCGCGCCGTAGCCGGGGAAGGTGCTGTCCACCCAGGAGTCGGAGTCGGTGAAGCCCCACACGGTGACGTTGACGCAGCGGCTCACCGCCACGCACGCGGCCACCACCGACTTGAAGTCGGCCTTCTGCTGGGCGAGTTTGGTGCTGTCGGAGGGCAGCGCCATCCGGATGTCCAGCTCGGTGATCGCCACGTCGACGCCGAGGTCGGCGAAGCGCTGGATGTTCTGCTGGAGGGTGGACGGCACCTGCCCGAGGATGAGGTGGGCCTGGAGCCCGACCCCGTCGATCGGGACGCCGGCCGCCTTGAGCGACCTGACCAGGTTGTACAGGGCCGTGCTCTTCGCGTTGACGCCCTCGACGTTGTAGTCGTTGATGTACAGCTTGGCGTCCGGGTCGGCCGCGTGTGCCCAGGTCAGGGCGTTGGCGATGTAGTCGGAACCGAGGCCGTTGTACCAGAGCGTCGACCGGTAGGTGCCGTCCTCGTTGAAGGGTTCGTTGACGACGTCCCAGGCGGCGATCTTCCCCTTGTAGCGGCCGACCTCGGTGCTGATGTGGTTCTGCAGCAGGCTGCCCAGCTGGGCGGAGGTCCAGGTGCCGTTCGTCAGCCAGCTGGGGTTCTGGCTGTGCCAGACCAGGGTGTGGCCGCGGACCTGCTGGTTGTGGGCCTGGGCGAAGGCGACGATCTGGTCGGCCTCGGTCCAGTTGAAGGTCCCCTGGGTGGGCTCGACCGTCCCCCACTTCATGGCGTTGCCCGGGGTCAGCGAGCTGAACTGGCCGCCGGCCAGGTCGCCGTAGGTGCCGGTGAGCTTGGAGCCGGTGACCGCGGTGCCGATGACCTTGCCCTTCGCGGCGGCGAGGTCGCGCAGCGGGGTGTCGGCGGCGTGCGCCGCGGGGGCGGTGAGGAGCAGTGCCGCGCCGGTGAACAGCGCGGCGAGGGGTAAGCCGAATCTCAGAGATCTCATTGCGGGTGCCTCCGAAAGTTTCGGTTGTGCAACCGATTGGCTTCGGAGGAGTGTGGAGACGCCCCCACCACCCGTCAATACGTCACCTTCCGGCCACGCCCGCCTCACGCGTCTGCGGGCGGAACCGTGCTCGACCGCACCACCAGGCTGGTCGCCAGCTCCACCCGGGTCGCGGTCGTCGCCTCCTCCGCCCGCCCCATCTCCAGGACCAGCCGCGCCGCCGCCTCGGCCATCTCGGTCAGCGGCTGCCGTACGGTCGTCAGCGGCGGCCCCACCCAGCGGGCCAGCGGCAGGTCGTCGAACCCGACGACGCTCACGTCCTCCGGGATGCGCAGCCCCAGCTCGCGCGCGGCCTCGTAGAGCCCGAGGGCCTGGAGGTCGTTGCCGGTGAAGATCGCGGTGGGCCGGCCGGGCATGCGCAGCAGCTCCAGGCCGAGCCGGTAGCCGGCGTCGTGGTGGAAGTCGCCCGCCTTGATCAGGTCCGGGTCGACCGGCAGCCCGGCGGTCTCCAGCGCGGCCCGGTAGCCGTCCACCCGGGCCCGGCTGCACATCATCCGGGACGGCCCGCTGATCGCCCCGATGCGCCGGTGCCCCAGCTCTACGAGGTGCCGGGTGGCGGCCAGCCCGCCCTGCCAGTTCGTCGCCCCGATCGACGGCACGTCCGGCCCCGGGTCCCCCGCCGGGTCCATCACCACGAACGGGATGGACCGGCTCAGCAGCAGCGCCCGCTGCGACTCGTCGAGCCCCGACAGCACCAGCACCACCCCGTGCGGTCGGCGCGCCGCCACCTGGTCCGCCCAGGTCCGCCCGGGCGTGAGCCGCCCGGCGCTCTCGCTGAGCACCACACTCAGCCCGGCGTCCCGGGCCACGTTCTCCACCCCGCGGATGACCTCCATCGCCCAGGCGCTCTCCAGCTCGTGGAAGACCAGGTCGATCAGCGGGGACCGGGAGGCCTCGGCGCGGCGCCGCCGGTAGCCGTAGGCGCGCAGCAGCTCCTCGACCCGGGTGCGGGTCGCGGGGGCGACGTCGGCACGCCCGTTCAGGACCTTCGAAACAGTCGGAGCGGACACGCCTGCCTCACGGGCGATTTCGGCGAGCGTCGCCGTCTGCGTTTCTGTGGGCTTCGAAGGCGTCATGCCCGCGATCGTATCCCCGCGCTCCCCCTTGACGAAGACCTTGGCACGCCATAGGTTCCCGGAACATTCGGTGTGTGGTACGAAACATTCGTAGCAGCGTTAGTAGCACAGAACCCCGCAGAGAGCAGAGACGGGAGTTTCATGACCACCGCTCCTTGGCGCGACCCCGCACTGCCCGCCACCGCCCGCGTCGACGACCTGCTCACCCGGATGACGCTGGAGGAGAAGACCGCCCAGCTGTACGGGGTGTGGGTGGGCGCCGCCACGGACGGCGACGGGGTCGCCCCGCTGCAACGCGAGATGACCGCCGACTACGAGTGGGACGAGCTGATCACCCTCGGCCTCGGCCAGCTGACCCGTTCCTTCGGTACCGCCCCGGTGGACCCGGCGCTGGGGGCGCGAGCCCTGGCCCGCGCCCAGCGCCGGATCACCGCGGCCGGCCGCTTCGGCATCCCGGCGATCGCCCACGAGGAGTGCCTGGCCGGCTTCACCGCCTGGCAGGCCACGGCCTATCCCGTCCCGCTCGCCTGGGGCGCCGCCTTCGACCCGCCCCTCGTCGAGGAGCTGGGCCGGCGCATCGGCCACGACCTGCGCTCGGTCGGCGTCCACCAGGGCCTGGCCCCCGTCCTGGACGTGGTCCGCGACCCGCGCTGGGGCCGGGTCGAGGAGACGATCGGCGAGGACCCGTACCTGGTCGGCACGGTCGGCTCCGCGTACGTCCGCGGCCTGGAGTCGGCCGGAGTGATCGCCACCCTCAAGCACTTCGCCGGCTACGCCTCCTCCGTCGGCGCCCGCAACCTCGCCCCGGTCCGTGCGGGGGTACGGGAGTTCACCGACGTCACCCTCCTCCCCTTCGAGATGGCGCTCCGGGAGGGCGGGGCCCGCTCGGTGATGGCGGCCTACAACGAGACGGACGGCGTCCCGGCCTCCGCCGACCCCCGCCTCCTGACCGAACTCCTCCGCGACGACTGGGGCTTCGACGGCACGGTCGTCGCCGACTACTTCGGCATCGGCTTCCTGCAGTCCCTGCACCGGGTCGCCGGTACGGAGGCGGAGGCGGCCCATCTCGCCCTGGCGGCGGGCATCGACGTCGAACTGCCGACGCTGAAGTGCTACGGCCGCCCGCTGACGGCGGCGGTCCGGGACGGCATGATCCCGGAGTCACTCGTCGACCGGGCGGCCCGCCGGGTCCTCCTCCAGAAGTGCGCACTGGGGATGCTGGACGAGGACTGGACCCCGGAGCCCGGGCAGGACGGCCCGGTCGACCTCGACTCGACGGCGAACCGCGCGCTGGCCCGCCGTCTGGCCGAGGAGTCCGTGGTCCTCCTCGACAACCCGGACGGCACGCTCCCCCTCGCCCCCGACACCCGCATCGCGGTGGTCGGCCCGCGCGCCGCCGACGCCCTCGCGATGCTGGGCTGCTACTCCTTCCCGTCCCACGTCCTGACCCACCACCCCGAGGTCGACCTGGGCATCGCCGTCCCCACCGTCCTCGACTCCCTCCGGGCCGAACTCCCCGACGCCAAGGTCACGTTCGCCGAGGGCTGCGACGTCTCGGACCCCGACACCGCCGGCTTCGAGGAGGCGGTGGCGCGGGCCGCGGAGGCCGACGTGTGCGTGGCGGTCCTCGGCGACCGGGCCGGCCTCTTCGGCCGGGGCACCTCGGGCGAGGGCTGCGACGTCACGGACCTCGACCTGCCCGGCGTCCAGTCCGGCCTGCTGGACGCCCTGCTCACGACAGGCGTCCCGGTGGTCCTCGTCCTCCTCACCGGCCGCCCGTACGCACTGGGCCGCTGGCACGGCCGGCTCGGCGCGGTGGTCCAGGCGTTCTTCCCCGGCGAGGAGGGCGGCCCGGCGGTGGCGGGAGTGCTGTCGGGCCGCGTCAACCCGTCCGGCCGCCTCCCGGTCAGCGTCCCCCGCGTGCCGGGCGGCCAGCCCTGGACCTACCTCCAGCCCCCGCTGGGCCTCGCGGGCGAGGTCAGCAACCTGGACCCGACCCCGCTGTACGCCTTCGGCCACGGCCGCTCGTACACGAGCTTCGCCTGGGAGCCGACGTCACCCTCGTCGGCCGAGCTCCCCACGGACGGTTCACACGACGTGACGGTGACCGTCCGCAACACGGGCGAACGGGCGGGCGCCGACGTCGTCCAGCTCTACCTCCACGACCCGGTGGCCTCGGTGACCCGCCCCGACGTCCGCCTGATCGGCTACCAGCGCGTGGACCTGGCCCCGGGCGCATCGAGAAGGGTGACCTTCCACTTCCACGCGGACCTGTCGGCGTTCACGGACCGGGAAGGGGCGCGGGTGGTGGAGCCGGGGGCACTGGAGCTGCGCGTGGGGGCGTCGAGCGCGGACACCCAGGGCACGGTGACACTCCAACTGACCGGTCTGGTACGCCGGTTGGGGCCGGACCGGGTGCTGCGCTGCGAGACGGAGCTGGAGTGACCGTCAGCGCGCGACCGCGTGCGCGACGAAGGGGGCCCAGGCGGCGGGGGTGACGGCGAGGTGAGGGCGGGCGCGGTCCTTGGAGTCGCGGAGGTGGATGGTGGTGGGGGCGACGGCTACTTCTATGCAGTTGTCGCCCGCAGTGCCGCTGTAGCTGGACTTGAACCACGCGAGTTCAGTGGTGCTCATAGCTCTCCTCTGATGCGCTCCAGCAGGCCAACGGAGTCCAGGGGGCTGAGAGCCTGCGCGCGCAGTGTCGCATACCGGCGGTGCAGGACGGCTGCCTCTTTCGGGTCTGCGATCAAACGGCCGGTCTCCTGCCCCTCCGCGTAGGCCAGACGCCTTCCGTCCGGAGTTTCCAGCAAGGCCAACGGACCATCCAGTCCCGCATGCACCCGGCAGTCGAGCGGCATGATCTGGACCTCGACGTTGCGCAGTTGGGCGTACCCGAGCGTGTGGTCCAGTTGCGCTCGTGCGACCTCGTCATCACCCAGGCGCCGTCGCACGATGTGCTCGTCCATGACGAAGCTGAACGAGGTGTCGGGGCGCTCGCGGAGCATCTGCTGCCGCTCCATGCGGGCTACCGCCTGCGCTTCCACCTGCTCGTCCAACAACAGCGGAATGCGGTTGCTGAACACCACCCGCGCATACGGCTCGGACTGCAACAGCCCCGGAACCAGACGGCATTCGTACGTGGCCAGGCTCACCGCCTCCTGTTCCAGCGCGGCCCACTTCCGAAACCACACCGCGAACCCCGGCTGCCGCGCCACTCGCACAAACGCCTTGCGCAACGCACCGGTGTTACCGAGGACTTCCTCCGCCGCGTCCACGAAACCCTGATCCGCGAGCCGCCGCCCCAACTCGATCGAGGCCACCGAGTGCTTGGACATGTGGACCCGCCCCCCGAACTCCTCCCGGCTCAGTCCCGCATGCTCCCGCAGCCCCTGCACGAACGCGCCGAACGTCTTCATGCTGTCCGACGACTCGGGTTCACCGTTCACCTCAACGCCACCGCTCATGCACTCAGGGTGACGGCGTTCGAATCCCGCTGTCCACCGTTGACCTCAAGTCCGGTGGAGGTCCTAGCGTCCTGTCGCATGATCCTCGTGACCGGCGCCACCGGAAACATCGGAAGCGCCCTGCTGACGGAGCTCCGCGCATCGCATGCCGAACCGCTCAGGGGCCTCACCCGCACCCTCTCGAAGGCCGGCGTCCCCTCCGGCGTGGAAGCGGTGGAGGGCGATCTGAGTCGACCCGCCTCGCTCAAGCCCGTGTTCGTGGGGGTGCGTGCGCTCTTCCTGGTATCACGCATCGGACCGGACGCCGACATCCTGGACGCCGCCCACCGGGCCGGGGTCGAACATGTGGTGCTGGTGTCGTCCATCACCGTCCAGAGCCACCCCCACCTGGGCCCGGCCCGCGAGAACCTGGCCGTGGAGCGGCTGTTGAAGGAGAGCGGGACGGCGTGGACGATCCTGCGGCCGACACAGTTCGCCTCCAACGCGCTGTGGTGGGCGGACGCGATACGAAACCGCCGGCCGGTCCGAGTGCCGTACGCGGACGTCGGTCTGCCCACCGTCCACCCCGCGGACATCGCGTCGGTCGCCCGTGCCGCGCTGACCGGGACCGGCCATCTGGGACAGACCTACGCGCTGACCGGGCCGGAGCTGATCACTCCGCGTCAGCAGCTTGAAGCCGTTGCAGGGGCGGTGGGACGGGATGTGCCGTTCACTCGCATCGGCCGGGCGGAGGCCCACCGCGAGATGGCCGCGTTCCTGGGCGACGAGGCTGCGGCAGCGGTTCTGGACATCACGGGTGGTGACATCAACGAGGAACTCCTCTCCGTACGAGACACTGTCACCCGGATCACTCGCGCTCCGGCCAGGACGTTCCGGCAATGGGCCGTCGACAACGCCGACGCCTTCCGCTGACCTCCGCCGACTAGCCCTCGCCGACCGACTCGAACCGCCAGCGGTGCACCGGTCGGGCCACCAGCTCTCCCGGCGGATCGGCGAGTTCGGGCAGGTCCGGGTCGCCGTACGACGCCTGCCACCACGTGATGACCAGCACCCGGTCCTGGGGGGCGCGGAAGGCCTCCCGGCGTACCGGTTCCTGCGCGAGCCCCTGCTGCCGTGCCCACGCGAGGAGTTCGGCACCCCGGCCCTCCACCGCCCGGGCCTCCCACATCAACGCGACCGTCATCGGCTTCCCCCCGGCTGTTCGAATGGCTCAGGCGTTCGCTCGGCTGACCTGGTGCCACCGGGCGCAGCGACGGCCCGCACTGTCACCCGTTCGTGCATTTCTTCGGTGAATCGGAGAGAAAAGCGAATCATGGCCTCATGTTTGCATCATGAAGACGCCGATGAAGGCTGCCGAGGTCATACACGCCCGATACACATATCGGCTGCGCGTGTCGGCGACGGCTGCCGCGGCCCTCACGGCGGAGTGGAACCGATGCCGATGGATTTGGAACGAGTGTGTAGCCCGCTCCCAGAGGGCTCACCAGATGAGGGAGAGCTGCGGATCGGCCCAGTTGGACAGGATGTTGACCGAGGCTCGAAAAACCACACCATGGCTGGCTGAGGGTTCTTCAGTACCTCAGCAGCAGCTGATTCGCGACTTCGGCAAGTCCCGTGCGAAGGCACTGAAGGACATCAAGGATCGCCTGCCACAGCGTCAGCGTGCGGGCATGCCGAAGTACAAGACAAAACGCGAGGCCGACCCAACCCTGAACTACACGCGTCGCGGTTTCCGACTCCGGAACGACCGTCTACACCTCGTCGGCAACATCGTCCTGACAGTGGTGTGGTCAAGGAAGCTGCCGGATGAGCCGTCGTCGGTACGCGTGTACCGCGACAGCTTCGGCTGTTGGTGGGCTTCCTTCGTCGTTCTCGGGCCGACCGAACCCATGCCGCAAACCGGTCGAGTGATCGGCATCGACTGGGGCGTTCGGGATACCGCGACAACCACAAGCGACGACCATGATCTCCCCCACGCCGAACACGGTCTGCAAGCGAAGATCAAACTGGCCCGCTACGACCGCATGATGGCGCGCCGAAAGCCCAAGCAGGGGCAAGCACCTTCCAAGGGCTATCGCGAAGCGAAGAAGTGGCGGGCCAAGACCCATCGGAAGATCGCTCGGCAGCGGCAGGAGAGCAGCCGGAAGTGGGCCAAGAAGGTCGTCCGCGACCATGATGCGATCGCAGTGGAGGACTTCCGCCCGAAGTTCCTCGCGAAGACATCCATGGCGCGCAAGGCAGCGGACGCGGCGATCGGCGCGACGAAAAGAGCGCTGGTCGAAATGGGCCGCAAGCACGGACGGGACATCCGCCTGGTGCATCCCGCGTACACCACCATGGACTGCGGGTGGTGCGGAGCGAGAGCCAAGCACGCACTGCCCCTGTCAGAACACACCTACAACTGCGTCACGTGCGGAGCCGTCTCCCCGAGAGACAAGAACTCCGCTCGTGTGATGCTCATCCGGGCAGGTCTGAACCCGGCTGGTGTCGATGGCGTAAGGCCTCTTGGAGCGCCGCTCCGAGAGGCAGCCTGAGCCAGGAATTCCCTCCTCACCGGGGGAAGCGGTCAAGTGTAGAGGTTCTCCTTGCTGACCTCGTGGACGTGGTCGTGGTGGTGGGTGCCGGGGACGTGCGGGTCGGTCACCGGCAGGGAGCTGTCCGCGGAGAGGTCCCAGTCGGACGGGGTCCGGTTGCGGGCGACCATCTCCGCGCCGAGGGCGGCCACCATCGCGCCGTTGTCGGTGCACAACTTCATCCGCGGCACCCGGAGCTGGATGCCGGCCGCCTCGCAGCGCTCCGCCGCGAGGGCGCGCAGCCGGGAGTTGGCGGCGACTCCGCCGCCGATCATCAGGTGGTCGACGCCCTCGTCGCGGCAGGCCCGGACGGCCTTGCGGGTCAGGACGTCGACGACCGCCTCCTGGAAGGACGCGGACACGTCACGGACCGGGACGTCCTCGCCGGCCGCCCGCTTGGCCTCGATCCAGCGGGCCACCGCCGTCTTGAGCCCGGAGAAGGAGAAGTCGTAGGCGGGGTCGCGGGGGCCGGTGAGGCCGCGCGGGAAGGCGATCGCCGAGGGGTCGCCCTCCTTCGCGTAGCGGTCGATGACCGGGCCGCCAGGGAAGCCCAGGTTCAGCACGCGCGCGATCTTGTCGAAGGCCTCGCCGGCCGCGTCGTCGATGGTCGCGCCGAGCGGCCGTACGTCGGAGGTGATGTCCGAGGAGAGGAGCAGGGAGGAGTGGCCGCCGGAGACCAGGAGGGCCATCGTCGGCTCCGGGAGCGGGCCGTGTTCGAGCTGGTCGACGCAGATGTGGGAGGCGAGGTGGTTCACGCCGTAGAGCGGCTTGCCGAGCGCGTACGCGTACGCCTTCGCCGCCGAGACGCCGACGAGCAGCGCGCCCGCCAGCCCCGGTCCGGCCGTGACCGCGATGCCGTCGAGGTCCTTCGCGCTCACGCCCGCGTCCTTCAGCGCGCGCTCGATGGTCGGGACCATCGCCTCCAGGTGCGCCCGGGACGCCACCTCGGGGACGACCCCGCCGAAGCGGGCGTGCTCGTCGACGGAGGAGGCGACGGCGTCGGCGAGCAGGGTGGTGCCCCGGACGATGCCGACGCCGGTCTCGTCGCAGGAGGTCTCGATCCCCAGTACCAGGGGTTCGTCAGCCATTGATCTCGGTTCCTTGTACGGAGGAGGAAGGGTCGGTCAGCCGCATCACCAGGGCGTCCACGTTCCCGGGCTGGTAGTAGCCGCGTCTGAACCCGATGGGCTCGAAGCCGAACCGCTCGTAGAGCTTCTGGGCGCGGATGTTGTCGACCCGGCACTCCAGCATGACCTCGGCGCACTCGAAGGCGGTCGCGGCCCGCAGCAGTTCGGTGAGCAGCTCCCCGCCGAGCCCGGTGCCCCACTGGTCACGGCGTACGGCGATGGTCTGGATGTCGCCGACCGCGGCGGCGCCGCTGTCGTCGGAGGCGGCTCCCTGGGCGGCGAGGCCGCCGTAGCCGACGATCCGGTCGTCCTCCAGGGCCACCAGGTACCGCCGGGTCGCCCCGGGTCCCCTCGCGTGGGCCAGTTCGGACCAGAACATCCCCCGCGACCAGGCGTCCTCGGGGAACAGGTCCTTCTCCAGCTCCAGGACCGGGTCGATGTCCCACCAGCGCATCTCGCGCAGCTGTGCGGTCACTTCGGGGTGACCACCTTGTAGTTCTTGGGCACCTGGGCGTCCGGCCGGCGCAGGTACAGCGGGCGGGGCGCGGGCAGTTCCTCGCCGGCGGCCAGCCTCTCGGCGGCCAGCGACGCGAGGGCCGCGGCCGAGACGTGCTCGGGCTCGTGGGCGACCGGGAAGGTGTCGGGGTAGAGCAGCGCCCCGGCGCCGACGGCGGGCAGCCCGGCCACCTTCCCGGCGATGTCGGCGGGCCGGTCGACGGCGGGCTCCGTGCGCCGGGTCCGCGAGTCCTCGTACACCGCCCAGTAGACCTCCTTGCGGCGGGCGTCGGTCGCGACGACGAACGGGCCCTTCTCGATGTCGGCCGCGTAGGCGAGCCCGTCGAGCGTGCAGAGGCCGTGGACGGGCACGCCGAGCGCGAGCCCGAAGGTGTCCGCGGTCATCAGACCGACCCGCAGGCCGGTGTAGGGGCCGGGACCGATGCCGGTGACGATCTCGGTGACGGCGTCCAGCGAAACCCCGGCCTCGGCGAGGACACGGTCGACGGCCGGCAGCAGCAGCTCGCCGTGCCGGCGCGCGTCCACCTGGCTCGACGAGGCGATGACGGCCGTACCGTCGTGCAGGGCGACGGTCACGGCGGGGGTGGCGGTATCCAGAGCGAGCAAGAGCACGCGAACAGCCTACGGCTCCGGCGCCGCGAGCACGCCCGGCCGGGTCGGACGGTCACTGACTGCTACGGTCTGTACGAAGTACGACATATACGGCGAGGCTCTACGGCAGGCAGAGGTGGCGCGCGTGGCAGGGACCAGCTCGGGAGTCGTGGCAGGCCTGACCGCGGCGGCCGTCGGGGTGGTCGGTTTCCTCGCCTACCAGGCCTCGGCCACCGTCCCGCCCGGCCTCGGCAGCCGGTCGTCGGCGAGCCCCGCACCCGGAGCGCCGGGTGCCAAGGCCCCCCGGGACCGCCACCACCCCACCGCCCTCCCGAACACCTCCGGCACGGGTGAACGGGTGGTGTACTCGGTGGACGACGACCGGGTCTGGCTGGTCAACGAGCGGGGCCGCGTCGAGCGCACCTTCAAGGTGAACCCCGGCACCATCGACCCGCCGCTCGGCGCCTACTGGGTGACGTCCCGCTCGAAGGCCGTCACCGGCACCGACGGCCTCCCCATCGAACACGTCGTCCGCTTCACCACCACGAAGGACGGCTCGGCCATCGGCTTCAGCGCGGTCACCGCCCAACGCGCCGCCGCACCCCCCGACCCCACGGTGAAAACCGGCGGCATCCGCGAGACCCGCCCGGACGGCACCGCAATGTGGAACTTCGCAACAATCGGCGTCAAGGTGACCGTGATCCGCTGACCCGCCCCTGACGGCGGCGCAGCCGCCGTTTGGGGGCGCGGGGAACTGCGCGATCAGCCACGATGGCGCGGCAGTCGGCGGATCGCAGCACGGCGGGGGTTCGGTCGGCGGGTCCGTGCGGGTACGTCGTGGCTGGTCGCGCAGTTCCCCGCGCCCCTGACGGGGCACTGCCGAACCGCCTACGCAGCCTTGCGGTCCTGCATAACCGGCCTCGGCATCGGCTCCGGTGCTCTCGGCGGCAGGGACACCGCGTCGGCGGACGCGCAGGACGCCAGCAGCTCACGCATGGAGACGCCAGGGGTCCCGGCGACCGCGACCGGTCGCCGTTCCTCGGACTGGGACACGGACACGGGCGCCTCCTGAAGTGCGGGGGCGGGCGAAGTTAGGTGAACCTAACCACGGACTGGGTACCATGTGACCACGCCCGATACGTCCGGCGCAATATCTTGCCGACGCCTTGTCGGAACGTTCACACGGTCCTCAGGCCGCCGGCACCCCGAGATCCACCCCGTCCCACCGCTCCCCCAGCCCCGCCAGGGTCACGTGCCGTACCTCGTCGGTGGTGTCGCCGACCGCCCGGTGGATCCGGACCATGAGCCGGTCGTCGGTCAGCTCCTCGACCTTGCCCTCGCCCCACTCCACGACGACCACGGACTCGGGCAGCGAGACGTCGAGGTCCAGGTCCTCCATCTCGTCGAGCCCGCCGCCCAGCCGGTAGGCGTCCACGTGGACGAGCGGCGGACCGCCCCCGAGGGACGGATGCACGCGGGCGATGACGAACGTCGGCGACGTGACGGCCCCGCGCACACCGAGCCCCTCGCCCAGTCCCCGCGTCAGCGTCGTCTTGCCGGCGCCGAGCTCCCCGCTGAGCATCACGAGGTCACCGGCGCGCAGCAACGTCGCCAGCCGGCGGCCCAGCTCCCCCATCTGCTCGGGGGAGGTGACGGTCAACTCGGTCTCAGCCTGGCTGTGCCGTGCTGCTGGTGCTTCCATAGCCACTTACCGTAGCCCCTGCCGGCACGGCACCCGCGCGGGTGAGCAGGTCGGCGAGGCGGTCGGTGACGACTTCCGGGTGCTCCAGCATGACCAGGTGCCCGGCGTCCGCGACGAGCACGAGTTCGGCGTCGGGCAGCAGGTCGGCGATGACCTCGCTGTGCTCGCTGGGCGTGACGAGATCCTGCACCCCGGCCAGCACCAGCACCGGCAGGTTCTGGAAGTAGGCGAGCGCGGCGGTCTTGTCGTGGTCGGTGAAGGCCGGGTAGAACTCGGCGACCACGTCGATCGGCGTCGACTCGATCATCCGCTCCGCGAACCGCTCCACCGCCGGGTCGACGTCCTTGGACGCGAACGAGTACCGCTTGATGATCCCGGCGAAGAGATCGGCGGTGACCCGCCGCCCCTTCTCCACCAGCGCGGCCTGCGTGCCCAGCGCCTTCAGCACCCCGGGCAGCACCCGGCGCACCACGTTGACCCCGGCGATCGGCAGCCCGAAGTTGACCTCGCCGAGCCGCCCGGACGAGGTACCGACGAAGGCGGTGGCGACCACCCGCTCCCGGATCAGGTCGGGGTACTGCGCGGCCAGCGCCATCACCGTCATGCCGCCCATGGAGTGCCCGACCAGCACGATCGGCCCCTCCGGCACGGCCGCGTCCAGGACGGCCTTCAGGTCCCGGCCCAGCTGGTCGATGGTGAGCTCGACCCCGTCCTCGTGCTGGGCGACGCCCCGCCCGGAGCGGCCGTGGCTGCGCTGGTCCCAGTGCACGGTGCGCACGACCCCGCGCAGGGCGGCCCGCTGGAAGTGCCAGGAGTCCTGGTTGAGGCAGTAGCCGTGGCTGAAGACGACGGTAACGGGCGCGGGCGCCTTGCGGCCGAAGAGCCTGCGGCGGCGCGGCGAGACGGCGGGGCCGGGGTCGGGTACGACCTCGTCGACCTCGTAGTAGAGCTCGGTGCCGTCGTCGGCGTACGCCTTGCCGGGGGTGCCGCGCAGGGTGCCGTAGGGGCCTGCCGAGTCCAGCGCCAGCCGGGCCTTGCGGCGCATGCCGCGGCCGACGGTCATCCGCTCCACGGCGACGCCGGCGGCGGCTCCGGCGGCGAGCACTCCTATGGCGGCTCCGGCGACGCCTGTCACCTTGCGCCAGCTGCCGGAGTCCGCCCCCGTGGCCGAGGCGACGACGGCCGCCACGGCGGCTTCCGCTACGGCCTCCGCACTGCTCTCGCTCACGTACCGCTCCTCTTCGCCGTACTGCAGTTCGCTGCTCGGGTGACACGGGTGACACGGACACCACGGGTGATGCCGCCGCGATGCCTGTCGTTGCTGTTGCTTCTGCTGTTACTGCCGTTGCTGATGTTGCTGTTGATACAGGTGTAACCGGGTCGTGCCGTCGCCGAACCCCGAGGGTCAGGCGCCGTCCCCTGGTTCTTGCCCAGTCGGTCGCTCGTTCACATAGACGCGGGGAACCCGGGTTCCGATGCGGGTGACGATTTCGTATGCAATCGTGCCCGCGGCCTGGGCCCAGTCCTCGGCGGTGGGCTCGCCCCGGTCGCCGGGGCCGAAGAGCACCGCCTCCGCGCCGACTTCGGGCTCGTCGCCGCCGAGGTCCACGACGAACTGGTCCATCGCGATCCGCCCGGCGGCCGTCCGCCACTTGCCGCCGACCAGCACGGGCCCGGTGCCGGAGGCGTGCCGCGGGATGCCGTCCGCGTAGCCGACGGGGACGAGTCCGAGGGTGGTCTCGCCGGGCGTGACGTAGTGGTGCCCGTAGCTGACCCCGTGCCCGCCCGGTACGTGCTTGACCAGGGCGAGGGAGGCGGACAGCGTCATCACGGGGCGCAGTCCGAAGTCGGCCGCGCTGCCCAGCTCGGGGCTGGGCGAGATGCCGTAGAGCGCGATGCCCGTGCGGACCAGGTCGAAGTGGGTCTCGGGGAGGGTGAGGGTGGCCGGGGAGTTGGCGATGTGCCGCACCTCGGGGCGCACGCCCTGCTCCTCGGCGTACCCGAGCAGCTCGCGGAAGAGAGTGAGCTGGGCGGCGATGGAGGGGTGGCCGGGCTCGTCGGCGCAGGCGAAGTGCGACCACAGCCCGGTGATCCGGAGCAGTCCGGCCGCCTCGGCACGCAGCGCCTCACGGACCAGCTCGGGCCAGTCGGCGGGCTGGCAGCCGTTGCGCCCGAGCCCGGTGTCGGCCTTGAGCTGCACGCGCGCGGACCGCCCGGCCGCACGTGCGGCCTCGGTCACCTCGCGCAGCGCCCACATGCCGCTCACCGACACGTCGAGGTCGGCCTCGATCGCCTCCCGCCAGGGCCCGCCCGGGGTCCACAGCCAGCACATGACCCGCACGTCCGTGGGCAACCCCGGGTCCGCGCGCAGCGCCAGGGCCTCCTCCGGGGTGGCCGTGCCCAGCCAGCTCGCACCCGCCTCGACGGCCGCGCGGGCACACCGAAGGGCCCCGTGGCCGTACGCGTCGGACTTCACGACGGCCATCAGGGCCGCGTCCGGCGCGAGGGCGCGCAGGGTCCGCGCGTTGGCCCGCAGGGCGGCCAGGTCGATCTCGGCGCGGGCGCGCAGGGGCGCGGTCGGCGCGTTCTGCCCAGTCGGTGTATCACTCATCGCGCCCCCAGTGTCTCAGAGGCCTCCGACAGCCCACCGGCACAGCCCCTGGTACCCGGGGGCTCAGGTACCCGTACGGTGGCCCCACACGTAGACCTTGTCGCCCTTCTTCAGCACGCTCCACAGCTTCTTCGCGTCGCCGAGCTTGAGGTTCACGCAGCCCCAGGAGCCGACGGTGGTGTAGATGGAGCCGTAGACGGCGTGGAAGGCCTGCCCGCCGTCGAAGAACTGGGCGTACGGCATGGGCGAGTTGTACAGCGTCGACCAGTGGTTCTTGTGCCGCCAGTAGATGCTGTGCCAACCGGCCCGGGTCGCGTACCCCTTCCGCCCGCTGCGCATCTGGACCGGCCCGTAGACCACCTTGCTGCCCTTCTGCACCCAGGTGACCTGCCGGTTGAGGTCCACGCAGGCGACCCGGTACGACTTCACGGGGCAGTTCCCGGCGGCGTTCGGGTTCTTCCTCGCCGACAGGAGCATCATCTGGTACCAGGTCACGGGCCCCGCGAACCCGATCGCCGGCTTGATCCTGTACTTCGTCTGGAACTTCTGGATCGCCTTGCAGTCGGCGCTGGACTGCTTCCCGTCGGCCTTCAGCTTCAGCCACTGCTCGATCTGCTTCTGGTACGGCCCGGTGAGCTTGGAGCAGCTCACCTTGGCGACGGCGTCGCTGAGCGGCACGTACTCGATCAGGTCGTACGTCCCGGGCGCCGCCGCCTTCGGCTCGGCGGCGTCCTCCGCGGCGGTGGGGGTGTACACCTTCGGCGCCAGCATCTGGTCGGGGGTGTCGATCTGCCAGGGCTGCGCGGGCCCCGGCGCGACCCCCGGCACCAGCTCCGACTCGGGGACGGCGGCGCCCGGCCCGGGAACGGCACCGACCGCGACCCCGGTCCCGGCACCGAGCGAGAGAACGGCCACAGCAGCGACGAGGGTTCCGATGCGTCCACTTCGTCCATTAATCATGCGATCAGACAACCCCGGCCACCCCACAATTCCGGGAAGCCGCGCGGCGAGGTCACCCGGGGGATGCACGTGGCCGGGGCGCGGCGCCCCGGGCACGGCGCCCCGCAGGGGGCGCGGGGAACTGCGCGCTCAGCCCCCACGCACCCGCACGCGCACCCGCACGCGGCGCACATGGACATGGGGTTCGGGGCGGAGCCCCGTGACGGTGCGGCCCTGTCCTACCGAGTCGGGTGGGCGGAGGGGAAGACGCCCCGCCAAGCCGCCCCCAGCTCCGCTGCCACCGCATGGGCCACCGTAGGCGCCCCTTCCGCCGCGAACCGCCCCGCGAGCCCGTGCAGATACGCCGCCACACTCCCCGCGTCCCGCGTGTCCAGCCCCGCCGCCAGCAACGACCCCGCCAGCCCCGACAGCACGTCCCCGCTCCCGGCGGTGGCGAGCCACGGCGTCCCCGTCGCGTTCACCCGGACGGCGGAGCCTCCCCCCGCCGCCGCCACCAACGTCGTCGACCCCTTCAGCAGCACCGTCGCCCGGTAGGCCGCCGCCAGCTCCCGCACCGCCGCGAGCCGCCCGGCCTCGACCTCCGCACGCCGTACTCCCAACAGCGCGGCGGCCTCACCGGCGTGCGGCGTCATCAGGGTCGGCGCGGTACGGCCGCGCACCGCCTCCCGGTCGGCGAACCGCAGCCCGTCCGCGTCGACCAGCACCGGCACGTCCGCCTCCAGCACCTCGGCGACGGCGTCGGCGTCGTCCCCGACCCCCGGTCCGGCCACCCACGCCTGCACCCGCCCGGCCTTCCGCGGCCCCCCGTCCGACACCAGCGTCTCGGGAAAGCGGGCCAGCACCTCGTCCTTGGCCGGTCCGACGTACCGTACGGCTCCGGCCCCGCCCCGCAACGCCCCCGCGACGGCCAGCACGGCCGCCCCCGGATAGCGCGCCGACCCGGCCACGATGCCCACCACGCCCCGCCGGTACTTGTCGCTCTCCGCCGACGGCACCGGCAGCAGCCGCGCCACGTCCACGTCCTGCAAGGCCTCCAGTTCGGCCTCCTCGGGCAGTTCGAGCCCGATGTCGACCAGCCGTACCGAACCGGCGTACTCCCGCGCCGGATCGATCAGCAGCCCCGGCTTGTGCGTCCCGAAGGTCACGGTCAGGTCCGCCCGTACGGCCGCCCCACGCACCTCACCGGTGTCCGCCTCCACCCCGCTCGGCAGGTCCACGGCGACGACGGCGGCCCGCGACCGCTCCACGACCGCCACCAGTCCCGCCGCCTCGGGCCGCAGCCCGCCCCTGCCGCCGATCCCCACGATCCCGTCGACGACGAGATCGGCCCGCAGGACCAACTCCTCGGCGCCGCCCTGGCGTACGACGGTCCCGCCGGCCCGGCGCAGCGCCGCCAGCCCGCCCTCGTGCGTGCGCTCCGGCGCGAGCAGCACCGCCGCGACCCCCGCCCCGCGGCGCGCCAGCCGCGCCCCGGCGTACAGCGCGTCCCCGCCGTTGTCCCCGCTGCCGACCAGCAGCACCACCCGGCTGCCGTACACCCGTCCGAGCAGCTCGGCGCAGGCGGCGGCCAGCCCGGCGGCGGCCCGCTGCATCAGCGCCCCTTCCGGCAGCCGCGCCATCAGCTCCCGCTCGGCCGCCCGTACCGTCTCCACGCTGTAAGCAGTCCGCATGCCCCGAGTCTCCCCCGGAACCCGCGGCACGCGCATCCGCCCCACCCGCGCCCCTCCCTCCCCTTCACCCCTCGGCGATCACCACCGCCGACGCCACCCCCGCGTCGTGACTGAGCGACACATGCCACGACCGCACCCCGAGTTCCGCCGCACACGCGGCCACGCTCCCCTGCACCCGCAGCCGGGGCCGCCCGTTGTCCTCGACGACCACCTCCGCGTCCGTCCACAGCAGCCCCGGCGGCGCGCCCAGCGCCTTGGCCAGCGCCTCCTTGGCCGCGAACCGCGCCGCGAGCGAGGCGACACCGCGCCGCTCCCCGCTCGCCAGATACAACTCCCGCTCGACGAAGAGCCGCCCGGCCAGCCCGGGAGTCCGCTCCAGCGACTCCCGGAACCGGTCGATCTCGGCGACGTCGATACCGACCCCGATGATGCTCATGGTCAGCACCCTAAGGTCACTCCACGGTGACCGACTTCGCGAGGTTGCGCGGCTGGTCGACCTCGTTGCCGCGGGCGGTGGCCAGTTCGCAGGCGAAGACCTGGAGGGGGACCGTGGCGACGAGCGGCTGGAGGAGGGTGGGGGTGGCGGGGATCCGGATCAGGTGGTCGGCGTAGGGGACGACGGCCTCGTCGCCCTCCTCCGCGATCACGATGGTGCGGGCGCCGCGGGCCCGGATCTCCTGGATGTTGGACACGATCTTGTCGTGGAGCACCGACCGGCCGCGCGGGGACGGGACCACGACCACCACCGGCAGGTCCTCCTCGACCAGCGCGATCGGCCCGTGCTTCAGCTCGCCCGCCGCGAAGCCCTCGGCGTGCATGTAGGCCAGCTCCTTCAGCTTCAGGGCGCCTTCGAGAGCGACCGGGTAGCCGACGTGCCGGCCGAGGAACAGCACGGTCTTCTTGTCGGCCAGGGAGCGCGCCAGCGCCCGTACCGGCTCCATGGTCTCCAGGACCCGCTCGACCTCGCCCGAGATGTGCGAGAGGTCCCGGATCACCGCGCTGATCTCGTCGCCCCACTTGGTGCCGCGCACCTGGCCGAGGTACAGCGCCACCAGGTAGCAGGCCACCAGCTGGGTGAGGAACGCCTTGGTCGAGGCGACCGCGACCTCGGGACCGGCGTGGGTGTACAGCACCGCGTCCGACTCGCGGGGGATCGTCGAGCCGTTGGTGTTGCAGATGGCGAGGACCTTCGAACCCTGCTCCCGGGCGTGCCGCAGCGCCATCAGCGTGTCCATGGTCTCGCCGGACTGGGAGATGGCGATGACCAGGCTGCGCGAGTCCAGGATCGGGTCCCGGTAGCGGAACTCGCTCGCCAGCTCCACCTCGCACGGGATGCGCGTCCAGTGCTCGATGGCGTACTTGGCGATCAGGCCGGCGTGGAAGGCCGTACCGCACGCGACGATGACGACCTTGTCGATCTCACGCAGCTCGGCGGCGGAGATCCGGACCTCGTCGAGGGTCAGCGAGCCGTTCGCGTCGATGCGGCCCAGGAGGGTGTCGGCGACCGCCTTGGGCTGCTCGGCGATCTCCTTGAGCATGAAGTAGTCGTAGCCCCCCTTCTCCGCCGCCGACGCGTCCCAGTCGACGTGGTACGCGCGGACGTCCGCCGGGGCGCCGTCGAAGCCCGTCACCGTCACGCCGTCCCGGCGCAGCTCCACCACCTGGTCCTGGCCCAGCTCGATCGCCGACCGGGTGTGGGCGATGAACGCGGCGACGTCCGAGGCGAGAAAGGCCTCGCCCTCCCCGACGCCGACCACGAGCGGGGAGTTCCGGCGGGCGCCGACCACCACGTCCGGGTCGTCGGCGTGCACCGCGACCAGCGTGAACGCGCCCTCCAGGCGCCGGCACACCAGCCGCATCGCCTCGGCGAGGTCGGCGGTGCCGGAGAACTCCTCGGCGAGCAGGTGCGCGACCACCTCGGTGTCCGTCTCGGACGCGAGGTCGTGCCCGCGCTCGGCCAACTCCCCGCGCAGCGCGGCGAAGTTCTCGATGATCCCGTTGTGGACGACCGCGACCCGGCCCGCGTTGTCGAGATGCGGATGCGCGTTGGCGTCCGTCGGCCCGCCGTGCGTGGCCCAGCGGGTGTGCCCGATCCCGGTGGCACCGGCCGGCAGGGGCCGCTCCTGCAGCTCCTTCTCCAGGTTGACCAGTTTCCCGGCCCGCTTGGCCGAGGCCAGCCCGCCGTCCGCGAGCACGACCACACCGGCCGAGTCGTACCCCCGGTACTCCAGCCGCTTGAGCCCGGCGACCACCACATCGAGCGCCGACTGCGCCCCCACGTATCCCACGATTCCGCACATGACCGGCAGCCTAAGTGCCGACCCTCACCCGAACACGGCTCAGCGTGCCCGGAATCGGAAATAATCCCGCCATTGCACACCATGCCCCTCGCCCGACCGGCCCGGCGGACCGACCGGACCGGCCGGACCGACGGACGGAAGCGTCAGCGACCCGGGACCGAACCCCACGTGACCGACCCCACCCCCCGCCCCGTTCAAACTCCGTTAACAATGGAATGTGATCTCTCCGGTCTCCCCGATGCCCCGGAGCGCCCACCGGCACAGGCCGGAGGCGACTCCCTACGTCGACCTCACCCGCACCGAGTGGAGCGCGCTGCGCGACAAGACGCCGCTGCCGCTCACCGCGGAGGAGGTCGAGAAGCTGCGCGGTCTCGGTGACGTCATCGACCTCGACGAGGTGCGGGACATCTACCTCCCGCTCTCCCGGCTGCTCAACCTCTACGTCGGTGCCACGGACGGCCTCAGGGGCGCCCTGAACACCTTCCTCGGCGAGCAGGGCTCCCAGTCCGGCACCCCGTTCGTGATAGGCGTCGCCGGCTCCGTGGCCTGCGGCAAGTCGACCGTCTCCCGGCTGCTCCAGGCCCTGCTCTCCCGCTGGCCCGAGCACCCGCGCGTCGAGCTGGTGACCACGGACGGCTTCCTGCTCCCGACCAGGGAGCTCGAAGCCCGCGGCCTGATGGCGCGCAAGGGCTTCCCCGAGTCGTACGACCGCCGGGCCCTGACCCGCTTCGTCGCCGACATCAAGGCCGGCAAGGACGAGGTCACCGCGCCCGTCTACTCCCACCTCATCTACGACATCGTCCCGGACCGCAAGCTCACGGTCCGCCGCCCCGACATCCTCATCGTCGAGGGCCTCAACGTCCTGCAGCCCGCCCTCCCCGGCCAGGACGGCCGCACCCGCGTCGGTCTTGCCGACTACTTCGACTTCAGCGTCTACGTCGACGCGAACGCGGAGGACATCGAGCGCTGGTACCTCAACCGCTTCCGCAAGCTCCGCCAGACCGCCTTCCAGGACCCGGACTCGTACTTCAGGAAGTACACCCAGGTCTCCGAGGAGGAGGCGCTCGACTACGCCCGCGGTCTCTGGCGGACCATCAACAAGCCCAACCTGGTGGAGAACATCGCCCCCACCCGCGGCCGGGCCACCCTGGTCGTCCGCAAGGGACCGGACCACAAGGTGCAGCGGCTGCGGCTCCGCAAGCTCTAGAGCGGCCTGTTAAAAAGGCGTCATGCTGCATCTGCGCCTGATCACCCCGGCCGACCGTACGGACGACGTGGTCCGCCTCATCGAGGCGACCGTGGGCACCACGCACCTGGTCGTGCTCCCGGGCGCCGCCCGCAACCCGGCCGGAGACGTCGTGATGTGCGACGCGGCCCGCGAGGCCGGCGACGAACTCATCAGCGGGCTACGGGCGCTGGACCTCGACCGCACCGGCTCGATCGCCGTCGAGGACATCGACCTGAGCCTCTCCCGCCGCGCCGACCGGGCCGAGGCGGAGGCCCCCGGCGAGGGCGCGGACGCGGTGCTGTGGGAGGGGCTGGCCGAGGCGACCCACGAGGAGTCGACGCTGTCGGCCACCTACCTCGCCTTCATCACCCTGGCCACGATGATCGCGGCCTGCGGTGTCGTCCTGGACAACGCGATCCTGATCGTGGGCGCGATGGCGGTGGGCCCGGAGTTCGGCCCGCTGGCCGGCATCTGCACGGCGCTGGTGCAGCGCCGTCCCCGCCTCGCGCTGCGCTCCCTGACCGCGCTCCTCGTCGGCTTCGCGGCGGCGATGCTGGTGACGGTCGGGTTCACCTACCTGATGGACGGCCTCGGCCTGTTCACCAAGGTGCAGCTGGAGGCGGAACGCCCGAACACCAACTTCATCTACCGCCCCGACGCCTTCTCGTTCGTGGTCGCGGTCCTGGCCGGCATCGCCGGCATACTCTCCCTGACCTCGGCGAAGTCCGGCGCCCTGGTGGGCGTCGCCATCTCGGTGACCACGGTCCCGGCCGCCGCGAACGCGGCAGTGGCCTTCGCCTTCACGGAGTACCGGCAGGCATGGGGTTCGGCGGAACAACTCCTGCTCAACCTGCTGGGCATCGTCCTGGCGGGCACGGCGACGCTCGTCACCCAGAAGTACTTCTGGAGACAGCGGCGTCAACAAACCTAGGGGCGCGGGGAACTGCGCGACCAGCCACCGCGAACCCGCAGCCCGCAACGCACACTCCCCGGCACCCCGAACCCGGGAAAACCGACTACCCCAGCGCGGACTTGACGGCATCGGCCAGCCGCCCGGCAACCGACCGGGCCTGCTCGATGTCGGCCGCCTCCACCATCACCCGCACCAACGGCTCCGTGCCCGAAGGGCGGAGCAGCACGCGCCCCGTCTCCCCCAGGTCCCGCTCCGCCTCCGCGACCGCCGCCGCCAGGTCCGCGGACGTCCGCACCCGTGACCTGTCCACGTCCGGCACGTTGACCAGCACCTGCGGCAGCCGTTCCATCACGCCCGCCAGCTCCCGCAGCGACCGTCCGGTCGCGGCGACCCGTGCCGCCAGCAGCAGCCCGGTCAGCGTGCCGTCGCCGGTCGTCGCGTGGTCGAGGATGATGACGTGGCCGGACTGCTCGCCGCCGAGGGCGTAGCCGTGCTCCTTCATCTCCTCCAGCACGTACCGGTCGCCGACCGCGGTCTGCACGAGGTGCAGGCCCTCCCGCTCCAGCGCGAGCTTGAAGCCGAGGTTGGACATGACGGTGGCGACGACGGTGTCGGCGCGCAGTACGCCCCGCTCCCGCATGGCGAGGGCGAGCACGGCCATGATCTGGTCGCCGTCCACCTCCGCACCGGTGTGGTCGACGGCGAGGCACCGGTCCGCGTCCCCGTCGTGCGCGATGCCGAAGGCGGCGCCGTGCTCCACGACCGCGGCCTTGAGCTTGCCGAGGTGGGTGGACCCGCAGCCGTCGTTGATGTTGAGTCCGTCCGGCTCCGCGCCGATGGTGACGATCTCGGCGCCGGCCCGGCGGAACGCCTCCGGCGAGACCCCCGCAGCCGCGCCGTGCGCCTCGTCCAGGACGATCTTCAGCCCGTCGAGCCGGTTGGGCAGGACCGACAGGAGGTGCCCGACGTACTGCTCGAAGCCCTCGTCGTACGGCCGTACCCGGCCCACGCCCGCGCCCGTCGGCCGCTCCCACGGCTCGCCGTGCCGGTGGGACTCGTACACCGCCTCGATCCGGTCCTCCAGCTCGTCGTCGAGCTTGTGACCGCCGCGGGCGAGGAACTTGATGCCGTTGTCGGGCATCGCGTTGTGGCTGGCGGAGAGCATCACACCGAGGTCGGCACCGAGCACGCCGGTCAGGAACGCGACGGCCGGGGTCGGCAGGACTCCCACGGTCAGGACGTCGACACCGGCGCTGGCCAGGCCCGCGACCACGGCGGCCTCCAGGAACTCCCCGGACGCGCGCGGATCCCGTCCGACGACCGCCGTAGGCCGGTGGCCCTCGAACGTGCCCGCCTCGGCCAGCACGTGCGCCGCCGCGACGGACAGCCCGAGCGCCATCTCGGCGGTCAGGTCCGCGTTGGCGACACCGCGCACGCCGTCCGTGCCGAAGAGTCGTCCCACTTGTCCTCCTGAAGAAGCGTCCTTGCTGCCAGGAAATGATGGCAGGCGCTTAGTCATGCGATCACACCGGCCTTTGAGCATCTTGTGTCGTTATACGCCCTTGGCCGGGATAAACGAACGCCCCGACGGCACATGTGGCGTGCCGCCGGGGCGTTCGGAGTACGTGCGGGCCGGTAGGGCCCGGAAGCGTACGAGCAGGCAGCGGGCGATTAACGCTTGCTGTACTGCGGGGCCTTGCGGGCCTTCTTCAGACCGGCCTTCTTGCGCTCGACCGCACGGTCGTCGCGCTTGAGGAAGCCGGCCTTCTTGAGCGGGCCACGGTTGTTGTCGACGTCGGCCTCGTTCAGCGCGCGGGCGACACCGAGACGGAGCGCACCGGCCTGACCGGAGACACCGCCACCGGCGATGCGGGCGACGACGTCGTAGCGGCCCTCGAGCTCGAGCACCTTGAAGGGCTCGTTGACTTCCTGCTGGTGCACCTTGTTCGGGAAGTAGTCCTCGAGGGTGCGACCGTTGATCTTCCACTTGCCGGTGCCCGGGACGATCCGGACGCGGGCGATGGCGTTCTTGCGACGGCCCAGGCCGGCGGCCGGCTGCGGGTCGCCGAAGCGGGACGCGAGGGACTCGGAGGTGTACTCGCCCTCGACGGGGACCTCGGACTCGGTGGTGTAGCTGTCGATGTCGACGAGCTCGGTCTCGGTCTCTTCGACCGGCTGCTCAACAGTGGTCTCGGCCACGATGCTCCTCAGATTCTTTTCTGTCTTAGGGGGTGGCCGGAACTACTGCGCGACCTGGGTGATCTCGAACGGCACCGGCTGCTGCGCAGCGTGCGGGTGCACGTCACCCTTGTAGACCTTCAGCTTCGAGAGCATCTGACGGCCCAGCGTGTTCTTGGGGAGCATGCCCTTGACGGCCTTCTCGATGGCCTTCTCGGGGTTCTTGTCCAGCAGCTCGTCGTAACGGACGGAGCGCAGACCACCCGGGTAGCCGGAGTGGCGGTACGCCATCTTCTGGGTCCGCTTGTTGCCGGACAGGTGCACCTTGTCGGCGTTGATGATGATGACGAAGTCACCGGTGTCGACGTGGGGCGCGTAGATCGGCTTGTGCTTGCCGCGGAGAAGGGACGCGGCGGTGGTGGCGAGACGACCCAGGACGACGTCCTGAGCGTCAATGACGTGCCACTGGCGAGTCACATCGCCGGGCTTGGGGCTGTACGTACGCACTTCGCAGCCTTCTTCTTCAGTGGATGGGCGCTGAAAATGGCATCACTGAAGCGATCGTGCAGCTGGGGACGACAAATATGCCGGGGACGATGCCCGTATGCCGCCCACTGGTAACTGCTCCAGGGAACCTGTGTGAAGGGCCTCTCGCGTGAGAACGAGCGAGCCAATACACAACGAAGAGCTAGCGTACCGGGGTCGCCCCTGAAGGGTCAAAACGAGCTCCCGTGGACATCGGGACGAGCGGTCGCCGACCGTGGCGGAAATCCTGGGCGCGCGGCCGTACCAGGATGCGCCGTACTGCCCCCAAAGGTCCCCCCGGGGTCCCCGGTCTCCGTGCGTACAGTCGCACCGGTAACCCCCGGCCCCCGTCTAAGATGCGCCCCATGAGCTATGGGCAGGGGGGACCTCAGTCCCAGTGGGATCCGTGGAAACCGCAGTCTCAGCAGCCCTGGGGCAGTGGCACCGGCCAGACTCCGGACTGGGCGTCGTTGGCCGAGGCGTCGGAGACGCGGAACAAGCGGCGCAGGGTGCTGTTCATCGGCGGTGGCGTGGTCGCCACGCTGGCGATCGGCACCGCCGTCGCGATGGCCGTGGTGTCCGCGAACGGCGACAACAAGGCCTCCGGCACGCCCACCAACCTGCCGGCCAGCGGCTCGCTGCCCAGTGACACGGCCGGCTCGGTGCCGTCCTTCGCGCCGACCAGCGCGCCGCCGCCGCTGGACCCGGAGGAGTTCATATCCAGCGTGCAGAAGGACACGGCACCGCTGAGCGCCGAGACCCTCTTCCCCGGCACCCAGCTGACCATGGGCGGGACGGTCTACAAGAAGGGCGCCACGGCCGACACCAAGAAGTGCTCCACGGCCGCCAAGGGCACCCTCCCGGCCGTCCTGAACAAGGACGACTGCACCCGCCTGCTGCGGGTCACCTACGCCAAGGACGGCGTCGCGGTCACGGTCGGCGTGGCCGTGTTCAACACCGAGGCGCAGGCGAGCAAGGCCAAGACCGAGGCCGACAAGAAGGGCTTCGTGACCGCCCTGGGCGGGTCCGGCGTGAAGTCCTTCTGCGACTCCGGCGTCTGCCGTACGACGACCAACGCGTACGGCCGCTACGCGTACTTCACCACCGCCGGTTTCGTGAACGGCAAGGACGTCACCACCAAGGACACCAACGTCTTCCAGGCCGGCGACGACCTGGCGGAGTTCACCTTCCGCCAGATCCACCGCCGCGGCGAGGCCCAGGCGTCGGCGGCGGCCGACCGGTGATCCGTCCGCGCGGCGCGTGAAAGTCTCCCCCCCGTAGCCGACCGGTGATCAAGGGCATCGCCGGTCGTCGAGCCCTTGGGGGGACTCATGACGGACACGTGAACGCCTCGGCGAGCCCGGGCATCAACCTCGTCCAGACCTTGCCGGCCGGCCAGGGATACGCGGTGACCAGCGCGGACACCTCCTCACGGGTCTTCCAGGCCGGGGTGAGCGGCGACTCGGTCAACCGGTTCGCCATCGAGGTGAACGGCACCCAGACCTTCGGCCCGGGCGGCTCGACGGGCCGGGACACCAGCTGGGGACGGCCGTCGGCGGCACAGGTGGGCAGCACCGACTCGGACCCCGTGGCGGGCGTGGCCTACGTCGCGGGACGCACGGCGGGCACGTCCTTCACCGTCAAGGGTGTGGCCGGCGACACCTCGACGGTCGCCTGGCTCGTCGTCGAGCCCGCCTGGCCGTACTGCCGCCCTGCGAGGCCGGGGGCGCGGGGCAGAATGGCCCCCGACCAGGGCCGGAGGCCGGTCGGGAAGAGAAACGGGGGCGGCGAGGGTCATGCGCATGCGGGGACGGGTCGGGCTCATGGGGGCGGCTGCCGCCGCGGGGCTGCTGGGTCCACCGGCGGTGTGGTGGGCCCTGCGGGAGGGCGAGGACGCCGCGCGCACCCCCCGGCCCGTACCCACGGAGCTGCGCGACCGCGACCCCGGGGCGACGCCCGCCGCCCGCCGGGTCTACGCCCTGCTCGCCGGCCTGGAGAACCGGGCGCGGCGCGGCGAACCGTCCCGGACGGTCATCGGCCAGCACGTCGAACTGCACAACGAGCGCTACAACGCGTCGTACGGCGACTACCAAGGCATCAAGCAGCCCGGCTACTACTACAAGAAGGCCCACGACATCACCGGCAGGTTCCCGGGGTTCGTGGAGGTGGACCTGGGGCCCGGGTACGGCCAGCCGGGCTGGGCGGTGGGCGAACCGCGCTCCTACTCCCGCTCCTCGTGGCCGAGCTGCCGCGCGAACTGGGGGTACGCCGAGGACGCGGTGGACCTGGCGCTGGGGGTGTGGGCGGGGCTGCCGCGGCCGGACGACGGGTCGTACCACCCCTCGGGCACGCACCTCGACTGCGCCTCCGGGACCCGGGTGAGCCTGCCGCAGAACGGGGGCGGCCCGGCGGGCATCGTCGGCTTCTCCTTCCACCAGCCCTACCCGGGCAGCACCGTCAAGGGCTTCGAGGAGACCCGGTACCAGAACTCCCCGGCGGCCCGGGACGGCGGCTGGTTCGGCCGGGTGGTCACCCCGGGCACCGCGGAGCACCAGGCCCTGCTGCTGGACCTCGGCTATCTCGCCGACCACCTGGGGTACCTCGCGGAGCACGGGGTGCCGGTCCTGCTGCGGCCGTACCACGAGATGAACGCGAGGCCGGGCCACGGGTTCTGGTGGGCGGGGCAGGACCCGGCCGCCTACCGGAAGCTGTGGCAGGTCACCTACGACTACCTGGTGAACAGCCGCGGCCTGCACAACCTGCTCTTCGTCTGGGCCCCCAGCGCCTGGGAGGGCACCTTCGCGCGGGAGCCCGGCGCCTACTACCCGGGCGGGCGGTACGTCGACGTCGTGGGCGTGGACGACTACAGCGACACCCCGCGGCGGCCGTTCCACGGCAGGCCCTGGACCCAGGTCTGGTACCAGGGCCTGGAGCGTTACGACCGCCCCCGCGTCCTGGCCGAGTCCTTCTACGTTCCGCTCGGTTCCGCCCGGGGCAGCACATTTTCGGACACTCCTTGGGTGCTCTGGACGGTATGGGGGCAGGCCCTGACCTACGCCAACGCCTCCCGTCCGACCGGAAAAAACACCCCAGAAGATGTAAAGGCCACTTACACGTCTCCGCAGGTCATCACGGGCACCGGAGACAAGCGTTCCGGTTTCGACTGGGCTTCTTTGCACAAGGCATAGGTTTATTACTTTCCCACTACACCTTGCTCACAGATGCTTCATGGCTGATTCTTACGTGGCAGGATTTGTTTTCTTGTGCGGCCGGGGCGCCAAGACGCCCGGGGGGGCATCTGACCGGCCGCAGAACGCCGAAGAAGGCACCGGGGGGCAACATCACGGCCCGGAACGGGACCGGTGGGGCGAGTTTTCTCGTGTCACCGCACCCGTCACCGAGCCATGCCGTCCGGCTGCCGCCGAACTCACGGAAGAGCATGTAGCCGCATGGCATCGACAGTGGTCGACGGGGGATCCCCGCATTCGCGACACAACGCGAAGCTGGCCAAACGCACCGCCTCGTGGAAACCCGGCATCCTGCCGTTCCTGCTGCCGTTCGTCCTGCTGGTCGTCTTCGGCCTGTGGTCCTACCGGCCCAGCTCCTCGCTGATGAGCTGGATCCTGACCATCGTCTGGTCCCTGCCCGCGGCCGGTGTGCTGATCGGTCTCCAGGGCGCCCTGCTGATCCGCCGCCGGGTCCGCAAGAGCGACCACATGACCCCGCCCGCACCGGCGGAGCAGGACTTCCTGATCGCGCTGTGCCCGACCATCGGCCGCCACGACACCTACCCGGCCCTGGAACGCTCGATCCTCTCCTACGTCGAGCACCTGCCCGAGTACTTCCCCTACATGCGGGTCGACATCCTCACCGAGGAGGGCTGCGAGGCCGCGGCGGACATCGACCGGCTCGCCGACTCCCACCCGCTGATCCGGGTGATCACCGTCCCCAAGGACTACGTCCCGGCCAACGGCACCCGCTTCAAGGCCCGCGCCAACCACTACGCCCACGAGCTGCGCATCGCGGAGGGCGAGGCCCTGGAATACGTCTGGGTGCTGCACATGGACGACGACACCGGCGTCGGCCCGGACACCGCGGCCTCGCTCGCCCAGTTCGTCAACCGGCAGCGCCGCGCCCACCCCGACGAGGCCAAGCACATGGCCCAGGGCATCCTGACCTACCCCCGCGAGAACGCGGTCAGCCTCTTCACCTGGCTCGCCGACGCGGTGCGCCCCGCCGACGACATCGCCCGCTTCCGGGCCCTGACCGGCCTCGGCACCCCCGCGGCCGGTGTACACGGTGAACTGCTTGTGCTACGCGCGTCCATCGAGGCCGAGATCGGCTGGGACTTCGGTCCCAAGGAGATCGTCGAGGACGCCCGGCTCGCCCTGACCTTCTGCCGCACGTACCCGGGCCGCAGCGACTGGTTCAACGGCCGCTGCTACGGCGCCTCCCCGGCCAACGCGGCCGACTTCATCAAGCAGCGCGAACGCTGGGCCTGGGGCCTGGTCGCCCTCTGCTTCAACCGCAAGGTGCCGCTGCGCTACCGCTGGTTCCTGTCGATCTGCGTGGCCACCTGGATCCTCGGCCCGCTCCAGCACATCGGCGCCGTGCTGCTCGCGGGCTGGCTGATCAACGACATGAACACCTCGCCGGTGACCCAGTCCGTCGTCCTGCTGTGGGCCCTCAACTTCGCCTACGTCATCTGGACGTACTGGGAGGGCCTGCGGCTGAACGCGCTCGCCTCGGTCAGCGGCCGGCGCAAGTGGTGGGAGCCGGTCGTCGTGGTCGCCTGCATCCCCGTCTTCTCCGTGCTGGAAGGGCTCGGCGGCTTCAAGGGCTTCCTGAAGTTCGTCCGGCGTGAGGAGAACAAGTTCGTCGTGATCGCCAAGCCCGCCTGACCTCCCGGAAGACACCCACTGACATGCGTTCGCGACTGCCCCTGCTCGCCATCTTCCCGGTGACCGTCCTCACCGTCGTGCTGGGCACCCCGTTCGTCCTCGGCGACCACCCGGTGCGCTGGGCGGCGGGCTCGGCCCTGCCCCGCCTCGTCCTCGGCGACCCCGCCGAGGCCGGCACCTCGGGCGACGGCTCCCGTCCCGGTACGACCTCCGCCTCCCCCTCGGCGTCCGCCGACGCCCTCCAGGTCGCCGAGCCCTGGAAGGCCGGCATGCCGCAGTGGGGCGTGCAGATCTACTGGGAGGACGACAGGAAGGCCCTCTCCGACGACTTCATCGAGAAGCAGGCCCACAAGCAGGCCGACTACCTCATCGGGCTGGGCGCCAACTCGGTGTCGGTCTCCTTCCCCTTCTACACCAGGAACGGCACGTCCGACGAGGTATGGGCCGGTGCCAAGACACCGACCCCGCAGCGGCTGGAGCGGGTCCTGAAGGTGTTCAAGGACGCCGGTTTCCGCACCCGGCTGCGCCCGATCATGGACGAGTCGACCCTGAAGCCCGAGGACGGCTGGCGCGGTGACGTCGAGCCCGCCTCCCGTTCCGCCTGGTTCGCCTCGTACAAGAAGCTCGTCACCCCGTACCTCAAAGCCGCCGACGAGACGAAGACGGACACCTTCGTGATCGGCACCGAGCTCAACTCCCTGGAGGGCGACCCGGGCTGGAACACCCTGGTCGACTCCGCCGAGAAGACCTTCTCCGGCGAGGTCGCCTACGACGCCAACTGGGACAACTACGTCACCGGCCGCATCAACATGCCGGTCAACCACCTCGGCGTCGACGCCTACTTCCCCGTCAAGGTCCCGGACACCGCACCCGTCGAGGACCTGGTCGACGGCTGGGACAAGTGGCTGGACAGGAAGGCGACGGGCTCGCTGCCGAACATCCTCGTCTCCGAGTCCGGCATCGGTGCCATGAACGGGGCCTACCACGCCCCGGGCGACTTCTACAGCCACCGCAAGGTCAACACGAAGGTGCAGGCCAACTGGTACACAGCCGTCTGCCAGGTCGTCCAGGAGCGGCACATGCAGGGCGTGTACTGGTGGTCGATCCACTTCGAGGACGACCCGAACACCCCGCCGGACGACAAGACGGCGTCCCGGCTCGACTTCGCGGGCCGCCCCCTCAGCGAGAAGGCCATCAAGACCTGTTTCGCCTCCGACTACGCGGGCCCCGGCACCGGCACCACGAGCTGACCGAGCGAGGAATCATGCAGGAAGCCATCATCCTCGTGGGCGGCAAGGGAACCCGCCTGCGACCGCTGACCAACCACACCCCCAAGCCGCTGCTCCGGGTCGCGGGTGCCTCCTTCATCCGGCACCAGATCGCCAAGCTGACGGCCGCCGGTGTCGGGCACGTGGTCTTCGCGACCTCGTATCTCGCGAGCCTCTTCGAGGAGGAGTTCAAGGACTTCTCCCAGGACCTGGCGATCTCGTACGCCGTCGAGGAGATCCCCCTCGGCACGGGCGGGGCCATCCGCAACGCCGGCCGCCTGCTGCGCGGCGACACACCCGACGCCCCGGTCCTCGTCCTCAACGGCGACATCCTGTCCGGCGTCGACCTGGGCGCCCTGCTGGCATGCCACGAGGCCCGGGACGCGGACGTCACGCTGCACCTCACCCGGGTCGCCGACCCGCGCGCCTTCGGTCTGGTCCCCACCGACGAGACGGGCCGGGTGCTCTCCTTCCTGGAGAAGCCGAAGACGCCGGAGGAGTGCGTCACCGACCAGATCAACGCGGGCTGCTACGTCTTCCGCCGGTCCGTCCTGGACGCCATCCCCGGCGACCGGGAGGTCTCCGTCGAGCAGGAGACCTTCCCCCGGCTCGTCGCGGGCGACGGGCGGGTCTTCGGCCACACCACCGACGACTACTGGCGCGACCTCGGCACCCCGCTCGCCTTCGTGCACGGCTCCGCGGACCTGATCACCGGCAGGGCGGCCTCGCCCCTGGTGGGAGCTCCGGCCGAGGCCCTGATCGACCCCACCGCCGTGGTGGACCCGACTGCACGGGTGACCGGCGGCTCGACGGTCGGCCCGCATGCCGTCATCGGCCCGCACGTCGTCGTCGACCGCTCCATCATCGGCGCCGGCGTCGTCGTCGCCGAGGGTGCCCAGGTGCACGAGTCCGTGGTGGACCACGACTCCTCGGTCGGCGGCGAATCGATTCTTCGCGAGGTCGTGGTGGGCTGCCACACCCACGTCGGCGCCCAGAACGAACTGCCCGCCCAGCTGCGGCTGTCGTGCGGTATCCGCATCCCCGCCCAGGGCGTGCGCGTCAGCGGTACCGCTGTCGCCTGCCCGACGGTCCACTGAAGCCGCCGCCCGGCCCGGACAGTTACCGGATTACTGGAGAGACGTGACCAGCCATCGTTCAACGGGCGCGGAGACAGAGCGCCTTCGCAAGTACCGGCCGGACATCCAGGGCCTGCGTGCCGTCGCGATCATCATGGTCGTCTGCATGCACACCGGCATCCTCGACATCCACGGCGGCGTGGACGTCAGCTTCGTGCTCAGCGGCTTCCTCATCGGCAGCCAGCTGCTCGCCGAGATCGACAAGACCGGCAAGGTGTCCCTGAGCAAGTTCTGGGCCCGCCGCTTCCGCCGCCTGGCACCGGGCGCCGCCCTCACCATCGTCGCCACCGGCGTCCTGTCCTGGCTCTACGCGAGCCCGTTCAGCTTCCGCAGCTACATGGACGACGGACTGGCCGCCTCGCTGAGCGTCATCAACTGGCGGCTGGCCGAGAACGGCACCGACTACTTCGCCAACGACGGCAGCCAGTCGCCGTACCAGCACTTCTGGTCCCTGGGCATCGAGGAGCAGTTCTACCTCGCCACCCCGATCGTGCTCGTCGCCGCGGCCTGGCTCAGCCGGCTCGTGTTCCGCCGCAACCGCGTCCTGGTCGGCGTGGTCCTGATGGCCGTGGTGGGCGGCTCGTTCTACCTGGGCTACACCGAGACCACCCCCAACCAGCCGCTGGCCTACTTCGGCACCCAGTCCCGCATCTGGGAGCTCGCCTTCGGTGTCCTGCTCGCGCTCTGGGCCCCCGCGATCTCCCGCATGCCGCGGGGCCTCGCCGCGGTCGTCTCCTGGCTGGGCCTGGCCACCACCCTGGTCACCGGCCTGCTCATCACGGAGAACACCCCGCTGCCGGGGTACGCCGTCCTTGGCCCCGTGCTCGGCGCGTGGCTGATCATCGCCGGCGGCTGCGCCAACCCCCGTCTCGGTGTGGAGCGGCTCCTCGACAACCCGGTCTTCGACTTCGTCGGCAAGGTCAGCTACGGCTGGTACCTGTGGCACTGGCCGCTGCTGATCCTCTGGCCGCACATGATCAGCTGGGAGTTCGGCTACTCCGACCGCTTCCGGGTGGCGGTCCTCTCCTTCCTCGTCGCCATCGCGACGCACTACGTCGTCGAGAAGCGGTTCCGGGAGAACGTGAATCTGGTCGTCCGCCCCTGGCGGGGCATCCTCACCGGCGGCACCATCACGGCCACCTCCGCCGTCGCCATGGTGGTCGCGCTCCAGGTACCGCTCAACCTGTCCTTCGGCACCGCGGGCACCGCCGCCGCCCTCACCGGATTCGACGGCACCAAGTCCGTGGAACAGGCGGTGAGCGAGCGCAGCGCCCCCAGGATCAGCGAGAGCGCGCTGCTGAAGTCCCCGAACGACCGGGGCGACCACGGCTGTATCGACCAGCTGCTGGTCACCAGCTTCACCCCGCAGGACGACTGCGTGATCGGCGACCGGACGTCGGACCGGACGATGGTGCTGCTCGGCGACTCGCACGCCTACCAGTGGGGCAACGCCTTCAACTCGCTCGGCCTCAAGCTGCACGTCAAGGTCGTCACGGTCATCAAGAGCGGCTGCTCCCCCGAGGTCTACAAGATCACGCGCGAGGACCTGGGGCGCGAGTACACCGAGTGCCCCGCGTGGCGCAAGACCGCCCTCGCCTACATCAAGAAGCTCAAGCCGGACGTCGTCGTGGTGGCCAACCGCGTGCAGTACACCACCGTGCGCGCAGGCGCCGAGGACACGTTCAAGAAGCTCAAGGCCATGGGCTCGGACCTGGTCTACCTGGCCGACACCCCGAAGCCGACCTTCAACGTCCCGGACTGCCTGGCGGAGAACTCGGCCCACCCCGCCGAGTGCACCCTGCCCTCCGAGACCGCCGTCGACCTGCCCGACTTCCGCAAGCTGGAACGCGAGGTCGCGGAGGAGTACGGGGCCACGGTCATCAACCCGCTCCCCGCCTTCTGCGCGAACGGCTACTGCCCCGCGGTGATCGGCGGGCACGTCGTCTACTGGGACAACAGCCACATGACCGGCGGCTACGCCGAGTCCCTCGAACCGTTCCTGGAGCCGACCTTCAGGAAGGCCCTGGCCGGCTGACCCCTCAGACCGTCCGCACCCGTACCCGGCGAGCCTGCCGCTGCCGTTCCAGCAGCTGGTCGGCCGCCGGGTACGCGACCTCCTCCAGGGTCAGCCCGTGCGGCCGTACGACGTGCACGGCACTGTCCCGCACCCCCGCGTCCAGCACCTTCCGCGGCCACTCCACGCCCCGGTGCCCGTCCCCCACGAACAGCAGCGCGCCGACCATCGACCGCACCTGGTTGTGGCAGAAGGCGTCGGCCCGGACCTCGATCTCGACGACCCCGTCCGCGCGCCGGCCCACCCCGAAGCCGAGGATCTCCCGGATCGTCGTGGCCCCTTCGCGCTTCTTGGCGTAGGCGGCGAAGTCATGCTCCCCGACCAGCGACTTCGCGGCGGCGTCCATCACCTCGACGTCCAGCTCCCAGTCGTGCCACAGCACGTGGTTGCGCAGCAGCGGGTCCACGCCTCCCGGCCGGTCCCCGACCCGGTACACGTACCGCCGCCACAGCGCCGCGAACCGCGCGTTGAACCCCGCCGGCGCCTCGCCGACCGACCACACCCGCACGTCCTTCGGCAGCCGCCCCGCGAGCCGCTTCAGCAGCTTCTCCCGCTGCTCCTCCCACACCCCGGCCGGCAGATCGACATGCGCCACCTGCCCCCGTGCGTGCACCCCGGCATCCGTACGCCCGGCCACGGTCAGCTCGTACACCGTGTCCTGCGACCGCGTGACGACCCGCAGCGCGTCCTCGATCTCCCCCTGCACGGTCCGCTTCCCCCCGGCCTGCTTGGCCCAGCCGTGGAAGTGGGTCCCGTCGTAGGACAGGTCGAGACGGATGCGCACATCGCCGGGCTGAACGTCGTCACTCACGGAAGAATCCTCTCAGGGCAATAGAAGCGGGCCCGCCCCCTCGAAGGGAACGGGCCCGCTGACGCGCCCCTTCAGGAGCGCGGGGAACTGCGCGACCAGCCACCACGGCGCCGCAGCCGCCGACCGGCAGTCCCCCGCAGAACGCTTACGCGTCCTTCGACTCCTCGGCGGCGTCCTCGACCTTGGCGTCCTCGACCTCGACGGTCTCGGCAGCCGTGGTCTCCTCGGCCTCCTTGACCGCACGCTTCGTCGCGGCCTCGGCCTCACCCGTCGCCTGCTGGGCGACCGTCAGCGCCTCGACCAGCTCGATGACAGCCATGGGCGCGTTGTCGCCACGACGGTTACCGATCTTGGTGATGCGGGTGTAGCCACCGGGACGGTTCTCGTACCGCGGGCCGATCTCGGTGAAGAGCGTGTGCACGATGCTCTTGTCCGTGATGACCTGGAGCACCTGACGGCGGTTGTGAAGGTCGCCCTTCTTCGCCTTGGTGACCAGACGCTCGGCGTACGGGCGCAGACGGCGCGCCTTGGCCTCGGTGGTGGTGATGCGGCCGTGCTCGAAGAGCGCCTTCGCGAGGTTCGCGAGGAGCAGCTTCTCGTGCGCGGCACTGCCGCCCAGACGGGCACCCTTGGTGGGCTTCGGCATGGTTCTTCTCCTGTGTGTCTGCTCCGGCCGTGTCAGGTACCGAAGTCAGTATCCGAGCGGGCGGTCGCCCGTCGGAGATCCGGGCACCTTTTCAGGCACCCGGAGGGTCCGCGCCCCGTGAGGGGCGCGGGGAACTGCGCGACCAGCCACAGCGGACCGGCAGCCGAATCAGTACTGCTCGGTCTCCACGAAACCGGCGTCGACATCGTCATCGGCCCCGAAGGCGTCCGCCGCGGCGGTCGGGTCGAATCCGGGCGGGCTGTCCTTGAGGGCCAGGCCCATCCCGGCCAGCTTCGCCTTGACCTCGTCGATGGACTTCGCACCGAAGTTGCGGATGTCCAGGAGGTCCGCCTCGGAGCGCGCGACCAGTTCACCCACGGAGTGGATGCCCTCACGCTTGAGGCAGTTGTAGGAACGGACCGTGAGCTCCAGCTCCTCGATCGGCAGCGCCAGGTCGGCGGCGAGGGCGGCGTCCGTGGGGGACGGGCCCATGTCGATGCCCTCGGCGTCGATGTTCAGCTCACGCGCCAGACCGAACAGCTCGACCAGCGTCTTGCCCGCGGAGGCCATGGCGTCGCGGGGACGCATCGCCTGCTTGGTCTCGACGTCGACGATCAGCTTGTCGAAGTCGGTGCGCTGCTCGACACGGGTCGCCTCGACCTTGTACGTGACCTTGAGCACCGGCGAGTAGATCGAGTCGACCGGGATACGCCCGATCTCCTGACCCACCTGCTTGTTCTGCACGGCCGAGACGTAACCGCGGCCACGCTCGACCGTCAGCTCCATCTCCAGCTTGCCCTTGCCGTTCAGCGTGGCCAGGACCAGATCGGGGTTGTGCACCTCGACACCGGCCGGCGGCGCGATGTCGGCGGCGGTGACCAGACCCGGACCCTGCTTGCGCAGGTACATCACGACCGGCTC